>NZ_KV817447.1:0-1385 GCF_001814695.1 Streptococcus sp. HMSC066E07 | reverse complement strand
ATAGAGCATAGACGGCTTTAATGATTTTGGGTTAAAGTGTAATCGTAAAGTTTGTTATGCGTAATGAGGTAATACATTGTCCTTATGAGGCGATGCATTGAGGCAATCGTATGAGGCTTAGTTGAAGTCGTCTGCGATTGTCTTTTTCGTTTCTCATAAAAGTCCGCAATGTGGCAAGGATTGGTATGACTGGCCGAAGCAATGTTGTGAATGGTCTTGAAGAGAATCTTTCTGGCATAAGGATTGCCCCGCTTGGTGATATGTTCTTGGGCCAAATAGTTCCCTGATTCATAGTGTCTCAGATCAATCTCGATAAAGGCGTTGATTTGATTGGGAGACTGAAAACGACGGATATCCCCTAATTCGCCTATGATAGAGGTGGCGGTTGTTTCAGCGATACCAGGGATAGAGAGAAGAATCTCGTATTCTGGTAGAGGTTTGGCCAGCTCTATCATTTTGTCTAAGTAGCACAATAAGACTGTTTGGCTAGTTCAATGAGTTTCCCCACCAGATAAGCGACACGCTTGTCAGAGATGCGTTTGGCTGTAGACTGCCGAATGCTGGCAGTCAGTTCCATCTCAGACACTTCCAGGACGAAAGCTTTACTTGGGAATGCCCTCACCAGCTGCCAGTATTGTTCACCTGTTGGCGCTGATAAAATAGACTCTATTTCTGGGAAGGTCACTTGCAGTACTTTGTGAAGGCGGTTCTTAGTACGAACGGTATCCTCTGTCAGATTCTGATAGAAACGACTCAAATCCCGCAAGTCTTGATAAACCTCCTCTTGAACATAGGTCGGTTTACGATTGAGCACAAATTGAGATTGTGCTAGTTTTTCAGCGTCAATCTTATCTGTTTTACGAACTCGCAGGCTATCCAGTTGCTTCTTAGTTTCCAAAGGATTGAGCCGTGTATAAGTGTAGCCATTTTCCTCCAGAAATGCCTGAAGGTGCCGAGAATAGACTCCGGTTGCCTCAAAGATGATTTCAGGGTGTTGGACGGTTTTTAAATCGCTCAAGAGACGTGCAAATCCGATGGTATCGTTGGGCATGGTGTAGCCATGAACTTTCTCACCATTCACTAAAATAGCCACCTCTGAACTTGCCTTACTCACATCAATTCCAAACACAGTCCGCATGATAATTCCCTCTTTGTCTTGAATGATACCTTGTTTTAGTGATGTCATTTTCAATACACGACGTCAAGCGTCCCACATACTTTGATAACATTCTTCCTAAAACAGGTGTCTTGCCAGTTTTGTGTACGACATCAAGCGTCAAAAAGACCCTCGACTTAACAAGACACCCTCTACTTTAACATAAAGAAAAAGCAGTGAGTACTCTCTCCCGTCGGAGATTTCTTCACTACTAATCTTAGTATGTTTT
>NZ_KV817446.1:82639-86424 GCF_001814695.1 Streptococcus sp. HMSC066E07 | reverse complement strand
TTTTTGTTGCACTATATTTTACAATTTATCATAAGAAAAGCCTGAGAATCACCTCAAGCCTTTATATAGCTTCTTTCGCGTTCGTTTTTTCCACGAAAATGACTTCAATTCTTCCATTGCTTCTCACACCATTTTCTCCCCTAAACATCAAAAAGGAAATCTAAAGAGAGACTCCATTTCTTGAGAGAATTCTCACTAGATTTCCAATTTTAGACTTATAGTTTTTCTGCAACCTTGATTTTATCAAGATTTCTTTTTGATGAGATAAACTGCACCGATTAAGGCGATAATTCCAATGAAAATAGCTAACGTATGAATGACCGTACCTGTCTTCGGTAAGTCCTTCTTCGGTGGAGTATAGCGATTTTCAAATGTCTTCACGTCCTTATCGTAGCTTACTTTAGCGTGCAACTGACCATTGCCATCGTCTGTCACTTCAACTGTAACTTTAATGACTTTCTTATCATAAGTGATTCCTTGAAGTTTTGTATCCTTCTCGGTGATCGTGTAATGATAAGTACCAGCTTTCGTGTACTCAATGGTGTCGAAAGTGACACTGCCATCTTGAGCATTCTTCTTGCTTTGAACAACTTTATCATCTTGGCCTTTCAATTCAAACTCAAACTCGCCATCTTTCAAAGCACGGCCTGTCAAGGCTTTTTTAACAGAGAGTTGGGCATTTGTTTTGGCAGCTGAGTAAGTGTTCTTGAAGGTCTGATCATCTTTTTCATAAGCAACTTTTGTTACTAATCGGCCTTGACCATCGTCTGTAACAGTGACTGTCGCTTTAATCACTTTCTTATCGTAGGTCACACCGCCGAGTTTCGTATCTTTTTCGGTGATGGTGTAATGATAAGTGCCTACCTTAGTATACTCAAGGGTATCGAAAGTGACGCTACCATCTTGTGCATTTGTCTTCGTTTGGCGAACTTGATCGTCTGTACCAGTCAGTTCAAATTCAAATTCCCCTTCTTTGAGGTTACGACCTTCTAATAGCTTCTTAGCAGAAAGAGTTGCAGTGGCTTTATCTGATGAATAAGTATTCGTGAAGGTGTTTTGGTTGTTTTCATAAGCAACTGTTGCATGTAATTGACCTTGACCATCATCGGTTACAGTTACCGTTGCTTTAACCACTTTGGTGTCATATTTCACACCACCTAAAGTACCGGCTTGTTCCTTAATGGTATAAGTATAAGTTCCAGCTATTTTGAATGTCAACTCTTTGAAGGAAATCTTACCATCTTTAGCGTTCTTAACGGTTTCCACCACTTTACCGTCTGGGCCAATCAAGTCAAAGGCAAATTCATTCTCTTTCAATTCGCGACCCGTTAGCACTTTGTTCGCTTCTAATGTCGCAGTTGTTTCCTTAGCAAGGTAAGTATTGCGGAAGGTTGGATTAGCTGTATCATAAGATACTTGAGCAACTAGCTGACCTTTGCCATCATCAGTGACTTTTACAGTTGCCTTGATTTCTTTCTTGTCGTAAGTTACACCGCCTAATCCATTGTCTTTCTCTTTGATGGTGTAATGATAAGTGCCAACTTTTGTATAGTCAATCGCATCAAAAGTGACACGACCATCTGCTACATTTTTCTTCGTCTGACGAACGTTGTCATCAGATCCAACTAATTCGAATTCAAACTCTTGATCGTTTAATGCACGACCTGTCAGTTCTTTGGTCACGCTTAGTTGTGCACTAACCTTTTGACTAGAGTATGTATTGTTGAAAGTTTGGTCATTGTTTTCATAGGTTACTTTTGAAACAAGCTGACCTTTACCATTATCAGTGACTTCAACTGTTACCTTGATGGTCTTGGTGTCGTAAGTCACACCACCCAATCCTGTGTTTTTCTCTGTAATGGTGTACTTGTGGGTACCAACAGTTTGATACTTGATTGCATCAAATTGAACCTTACCAGCTTTATCATTCTTCTTGGTTTGAAGAACATCTGCCTTGCCATCTTCTTTCAGATCAAAACTAAACTCGCCATCCTTCAAAGTACGTCCGGTTAATTTCTTCGTGACAGAGAAAGTAGCATCGGTACCTTTGGCAGTATATTTATTTGTAAAGCTTTGTTTAGAAATTTTATTCTTACCGCTCTCGTCAAAACCGAGGTAGACGATATTGTAAATCAACTGTCCATCCTCTTCCTGTTGAACACGAATGGTAACCTTAATTGGTTGTTTATCGTAGTCAACACCTGGAACCTTACCAGCTTTCTCTTTGATAAGATAGTTATAGAGACCAGTCTTGGTGAACTTAAGAGCTGTGAAAGGAATCGTACCATCCGCTTTATTTTTAACTGTTTCAAGTAGCTTGTTTTGTCCATCGTACAATTCAAACTCAAACTCGGCATCTTGTAGATTTCGACCCGTTAAGGCTTTTGTCACCTGCAGTGGCACTGTGATTTCTTTTGGTGTGAACGTATTCTTAAAGGTCGTTTTACCACCGTCATAAGTCACAGTAGTACTTAGCTTCCCTTTACCATCATCCGTTACTTTAACTGTGACTTTGACTTTGCTCGAGTCATAAGTAACTCCTGTCAGACCATTATTTTTTTCTGTAATGGTGTAGTGGTACTCACCTGCTTTGTCGTAGTTAATAACTTGGAACCGAACTTTTCCTTGGGCATCATTTTTAGCCGTTTGAAGAACATCTGGTTTACCATCTTCCTTCAACTCAAACTCAAACTCGTCTTTTTGTAGCTGACGGCCTGTCAGAATTTTATTTACCTCTAATCGGGCAAACGTTTTTCCTGGAGTGTATTGGTTGATAAAGGTTGGATCCTTCGTCTCCTCACCAGCTTTCGAATAAGTGATCTTTGTAACTTCAAGCTTTCCTCCCTTATCTTCGACAGTTACAGTTGCCGAGATAAGATTCGGTTCATATTCAACTCCTGGAACATCACCAGCCTTTTCACTAATGGTATAATGATAGATTCCTGCTTTAGTATATTTAAGCTCTTTGAATTGAACCTTACCATCAGCCGTATTTTTTACAGTTTCTAAAATCTTTTTATTTCGTTGTAGATCTTTGAGTTCAAATTCAAATTCACCTTCTTGAAGAGGACGACCTGTTAAAACCTTTTTCACCTCTAACTTAGCAGATGTTTTAACTGGAGTATAGCGATTATTGAAAGTTGGTTTTTTAATTTCTTCTCCATCTGTCATATAAGTCACTTTGCTAACTTCAAGTTTACCGGATTTCTCCTTGACTTCTACTGTTACCGTGATAAATTTTTGGTCATAGGTAACTCCTGGTGCAGAACCTTTGTTCTCTCGGATAAAATATTCATAAGTTCCTGCTTTAGTATATTCCAATGATTTGAAATTGACCTCACCATTGGCGTTATTTTTAACAGTTTGCAAGATTTTACCGACAGTTGGACTAACCTCAGTATTATCAACTAAATCAAACTCAAACTCTTGTGCTTTCAGTTTGCGACCAGTCAATGCTTTCTTAACAGAGAGTTGTACATTTGTTTTAGTAGCTGAGTATGTGTTCTTGAAAGTTTGATCATCATTTTCATAGAAAATTTCAGAATTCAGTTTTCCTTTGCCGTCATCTGTAACTTTGACAGTAACTTTTATTTCTTTCGAATCATAAGTGATACCACCTAGACCATTGTTTTTTTCTTTAATAGTGTAATGGTATTCACCTGCTTTAGTATATTCAACCGTATCAAACTGGACTTTCCCAGCTGCAGTGTTTTTCTTCGTTTGGTGAATATGATCTTCCTTGCCAGTCAATTCAAACTCAAACTCGTCTTTTTGTAGCTGACGGC
>NZ_KV817446.1:79740-82539 GCF_001814695.1 Streptococcus sp. HMSC066E07 | reverse complement strand
CAAACTCAAACTCGTCTTTTTGTAGCTGACGGCCCGTAAGAACTTTGTTCACTTCTAATCGAGCGAAAGTCTTTCCTGGAGCATAGCGATTCTCAAAAGTTGGTTTTTTAGTCTCCTCACCAGCTTTCGAATAAGTGACCTTTGTAACTTCAAGTTTTCCTCCCTTATCTTTGACAGTTACAGTTGCCGAGATAAGATTCGGTTCATATTCAACTCCTGGAACATCACCAGCTTTTTCACTAATGGTATAATGATAGGTTCCTGCTTTAGTATATTCAAGCTCTTTGAATTGAACTTTTCCGTCAGCATCATTTTTCACAGTTTGGAGAATTTGCCCATTCTCTTTTAGGTCAAACTCAAATTCACCTGCTTGAAGTTTACGACCTGTCAATACTTTCTTAACTGTTAATGTCGCTTTTGTTTTTTGAGAAATATATAGATTAGTAAATGTATCCCTGTTTTCAAAGGTGCCATCAGGTAATCCTGCTTCATAGGTGATATTTGCAATTGTTAATTTTCCAGTCTTATCTTTTCCAACTGTTACCTTTGCATAAATAATGTTAGAGTCGTAGTGGATAGCAGGATCTGTTGAACCGCCTGTTTCTTCAATTTTATATTGATAGACTCCTTCTTTATCATATTCAATTGATTTGAAGGTAACTTTCCCACCTACATTTTTTGCTTTTTGAGTTTGATTAGTTTGCTTATCTGTTAATGTAAACTCAAACTCATTATCTTTAAGTGTGCGACCAACGAGCTTCTTATTCACCTGTAAAGTCGCAGATACTTTTTGCCGTTTATTTGAAATATCTAAACTGTAAGACTTACTACTATTGAAATTTTCTGGTTTAACCTTAATTTCTTTGCCTGTTAACTGATAACCATCCGGCGCTTTGATTTCTTTAATAGTATAATTGTCTTTCAGCAAATTAGGAATCGCGACTTTTCCTGTACTATCTGTAGTGAAATCACCAACTACAGCACCATTACGGTCGCGGGTCACTCTAAAGACAGCTCCTGCTAACGGTCCCCCAGATACTTCGTCTTTTTTGTGTAGTGTGACAGAGTAAACATAGCCTTCTGCACTTCCACCAGCCTCTACATAGGTAGTTTTGGCGATAGAATCTATGATTTTTGTTTTACTAGACCAAAGAGACGCTATGTTTTCAACAACTTCACCACTTTGTAATTTATAATTTGCCTTAGCTTTATATTTAATATGGTAGCCTTCATCCTTATTTATTTTTCCTAATTTAATAGAAAATTCTGAGTCAGATAAAAATTCCACATTAAATTGGTTTGTAACAGTCTTTTTATTTTCTAAAACCCATCGGTTGTCTTTAATGACCCATTTTCCTTTATAAATTTCAAAACTATCTTTAACATAGGAAATATTTGGTGTTTTTAAAATATCAGTTACTTTTGCATCCAGAACTTCTTTTCCTGACTGATTTACAGTGATATCATAAGTGATGGTATTGTCTGGTTTAAAATTGCCTACTTTTGTCAAATCTTTTTGTGATGGCGGAGTTAAACCTCCAAACTCTACTTCTCCTATCGGAACTATATTCCGATTAACTGTAATTTGGAGTGGAACTTTTTTCTTTTCCTTTACGATATGATGATTAACATAAGTATAAAAATAAAAGCTACCAGAAACATCTGATTTGTTTTCAACATACTTTGTATAGGTCAACTTTAATAGTCGATTCTCTGGATCAATAGTTGCACGAGCTACAACTTGACCATCTTTATCTTTAATATCAAAATTAGGAGTTGACACCAAAACCAGATTTTCTGAAATCTTGAATGTTGTATAATCCCCTTCATGCACATCGTTATTTGGCAACTTAAACTGACCATCAATTTTAAATTGTTCCCATTGTTGCAACGGTTTGTTTAATGGTTTCCCATCTTTATCGGTAATACTAAATTGCGTAATCGCATCTATTTCTTTTGCTGCCCTTTTAGTTTTAGGGGCTGCTTGGGTATCTTTAGTATCTTTAGTATCTTTAGCAGCAGGGGGTGCTCCTGGTTTGCTTTCATTTTTTTCCTCCACATTATCAGTTTTCTTTGAAGCAGTATCTTCTTTTACTTGGCTCGAATCAGCACTTGCTTCCGTTTTATTTTCAGAAGCAGGCATTTCAGCCTTTTTCTCTTGGCTAGAACTGTCATTTGTGCCTGTCGAGTCAGTAGAAGGTGTTGTTTGTTTAGCTGTCTCTTCTTCTCTAGACGAATTTTCCAAACCTTTTTTCGTCTCTGACTGAGTTGTCAATGCTGAAGATTGATTCGTCAGCGTTTGAGCAACAGCACTAGCCGGTGATAAGATTGTTGAAGCCAGCAATAATGCTACCCCAACAAGATTCATCATTTTTTTAATCATTACGATTTCCTTTCTATAGTTTTTTAGAATTTTGCATAAAAGTATAAACTTCTAATAAAACCATTATACCAACCCCTTTATAGCACTTTCAATCAAAATGACCTGTATTCTCTCTCTATTTCTTGACAGTCTGTAAAGTTTTTGATAAGTTATTTAAAAAATATTTTACTGGATCTGCAATCTCTGTAGTGAGGTAAATCCTTAGCAGAGATTAAGAAGCCCTGCTTTATTGTGATGCCGATAGTATCTGATTTTAAGTCAGTTTTTTTAAATCTAAGGCAAAATACAGTTTAGTTATGTTGTTTTTATATTTATACACATTTTTTATTGTAAATTTGTTTACAAAACGTAAACTTTTCCCAGATTTTTCGCTAGACTACATATATTTTTTACATTAAAATATGTATAAGGAGAGA
>NZ_KV817446.1:0-79640 GCF_001814695.1 Streptococcus sp. HMSC066E07 | reverse complement strand
TATTTTTTACATTAAAATATGTATAAGGAGAGAGTAAGATGGTACTTAATACAAGAGAGAAGATTTTAGAAGCTTTTTTTGAACTTGCAATGGAAAATCCTCAGAAATCGCATTTTTCTTTAGCAGAAATTGCGCAAAAAGCAGGAATCTCAAGACAAGCGATTTACAAACGCCATTTTAATGGAAATTATGAAATTCTAGATTATATTCATAAAGAGCTTGATGCTGAATTTCAACTGATTTTTCAAGGTTATGATAAGAAAGTTTATCCTGATCCTTTTGTCTTTTTTGCAGAAGTGGTTATTCCTATCTTATACACCCACCGAAGGCAAATCAGTTGTCTCTTTAAGACAGCAGCAGATCCCTATTGGAGAGATTTTTTAAGAAATACGTATGGTCAATGGATTGAGCAGCACATTACGATTGATTATCAAAAATTAAACATTCCAAAAGAAAAGGCATCGCAGGTTCTTGTTGGAGGTATTCTCATCTTTATTGAAATTTGGATTACCCAACCTGAACCCACACCGCCTGAGCAGTTTTCCGAGACTTTTTTAAATTTGATTCATTTCCCTTTAACGGACTATGTTCGTTTCAAGCAAGCTTCCTCTAATGACAAACTAATCGTTACAAATAGTTTGGAAGATAAAGAAAAGGAGTGAGACCGAACTAATATTGAAAATTCTTAGTTCACAGTCTCACTCCACAGCTCTTTCGAGCTTGAAAAATGAATGAAGAAGTACTTTGCTTCGCAAGTTGTAGTTGATTTAGTAGACAAAGAGCTTTGAAACCAGAGAACTGTTGTTCAGCCTCAAACAAAATAATTCAACTTTCAAGATGCTAATGTCTAATTTCTAATATGCTATTTTAAGATTGTAGGAACGAGATAAGTTGTGATTTTCAAAAATTCAACTTGTCGCGCTCTTTTTTGTCTTCTCATCTTGTGGAGCGAATGATGAGATAGAGTAACCACAGCAATACCATTGTCGCTAAGACAAAAAGAAATTTTGCTAAGAATAGCGTATATGGATTGAGGGTTAAAATTCCACCTGTCAGTAATAAAGCTAGGAAGATAAGGCTTAGTACAAGACGATTGGCTACGGATTCGATACGACGAAAACGTTGATTGTAGTCAATTAAGTCATGATTGACGACCAAGCGACCATTCACAATCTGCTCCACTAGCTGATGAAGCCGTCTTGGGATACTTTTCCCATGTCGCAGCAAGTAGAGCAGTTCGATTAAGAAAGAATCGTAACTCAAAGTCTGGTGCAAGATGTCTGATTTCATATTTTCGAGGAAATATTGCTTGGCTAAAGTCATCAGATTGATGTTAGGAGCTAACTCGCGGAAAAGTCCCTCAATTTGCAAGGCTGCTTTTTCTAAGATCGTCATCTGGGATGGTACTTGCAAATGATGACGCGTACAAATCGTTACTACATCCTCAAACATATCTGTAATAGACAAGGAGCCTAACTCTAAATTCCCGTATTTGGTTAGCATGCGTTCAACATCTTGCTCTAATTGCAATTTATTGATTGGTTCACTAGCAGTCGTAATGGTCAGAATGGCTTGTGTCATCGAGTCAATATCCTGTGTCGTAAAACTAGACAACATGTCGTTTAGAGACACACGAAAACCCGTTTCCAATTCCCCCATAATCCCAAAATCAATAAAATAAATCTTTCCTTCATAGATCAAAAGATTGCCGGGGTGTGGATCACCATGAAAGAAACCGTCTTTAAAGACTTGTTTGATAAAGCTCAGCATGAGCTTCTGACCAATATCTTCCAAGTCATAGCCAGCCTCTTGTAAAAAAGCATATTGATTGATACGGACACCAGGAATGTATTCTTCTACAATCAAGTGCGGAGTGGTAAAGTCTGGATAGACTTTTGGCACACCAACACAAGGAATCTCTTGATTGTAGCGGGCAAATTCATCCATGTACTTAGCTTCGTTGCGAAAGTCAATTTCGTTCAGCAATGTTGTCTGCAACTGTTGCAAAATCTTTGGCAAATCCACCATGGGCAGCAAATGTTTGGGAAAATGACGGGCTAAACGAACCAGAAGAGCAAGGTCTTCTGTAATTTGCTCTTGAATGTGCGGACGCTGAATTTTCAGTACGACTTCATCGCCATTTAACAAAACAGCACGATGAGTTTGTGCCACGGAAGCACTTGCTAAATGTTCCTGCGAGACGTCTAAAAAAAGTTGCTCAATTGGACGCTTTAATTCGTCCTCAATCGCAGCCATAACCGTCTCTTTGCCCAAAGGATTGACATCATCTTGCAGCTTACTTAATTCCTTGATATAGATTTCTGGCAATAAGTCACTACGGGTAGATAAAATTTGACCAATTTTTACAAAACTGGGTCCTAGTTGTTCAAAAGCTTCTCGCAATTGCTTGGGAGCTTTTTTCTCGTCCAACGGTTTTTTTCGATCTTTCAGATTGGACCAGCCAACTGCACTAAAGGCTGTTAGAATCTCTCGTAAGCGCTTGTTTGCCATAAGGTTATCTCCATCCTTTTTGTTATCATCATTTTTTCTTTCAAATCCTATTTTTAGTTTAGCAAAAAACGCAGCCTTTATAAAGTTGTGACTGCGTTATCAGGAAGATTATTCTTCTGTTTTTGAAAGTCCTTTGAGTAGCTGATCTAGTTTATCTTCTAGTCGTTCAATATCTTGCTTGGTGGCATATACATCATCTGATTGCTCCTCTGGACTTTCAGCCGTTTTTTCATTTACTTTGCGCTTTAGCTCTGACTGAAGCTGCTTGCCTTCATCCACCGTCAAGCGACCTTTGGCAATCAATTCTTTGACAAATTCGGTAGCTTTATCATAAGTCATGGAAGTCAATCCAATCCCTGCCAGCAAAACTTTTTTCAATTCGTCCATCTTGACAC
The DNA here is from genome assembly GCF_001814695.1 of Streptococcus sp. HMSC066E07. Lineage (NCBI taxonomy): Bacteria > Bacillati > Bacillota > Bacilli > Lactobacillales > Streptococcaceae > Streptococcus > Streptococcus sp. HMSC066E07. The sequence goes on along the minus strand of NZ_KV817446.1, from coordinate 76,734 downwards.
CTCCGTATATGAGAATCTTTCCACTTTCATTATAGCGCTTTTAAGCTATTTATTCTAGAGAAAATTGAACTGATAGACAAATTTTTAAAAAAGATCAACCACAAGTTTTACATTCAAAATAGTTAATAAAATAGAAACGGCATAAGCTAAGTAGGTATTCCATTTGCTGTTGACAAATTCGCCCATGAGCTTTTTATTAGAGGTGAAATATACGAGTGGAAAGATTGAAAATGGCAAAGCGACAGAAAGAAAGACTTGGGAATAGACCAAAAGATTGTCTAGCACTTGTTCTTTGTCTCCGTATAAAATAGCAACAATCACAACTGGCAAAAGAGCTAATAAGCGGGTTACCAAGCGGAGAAACCACGGTGGTAACTTCATGTTTAAGAAACCTTCCATCACAATTTGTCCCGTTAAGGTTCCTGTAATAGTTGAGTTTTGACCACTCGCTAACAAAGCCACTGCAAAGAGCGTTGAGAGGATAGGACTAGCAATAGCACCAGCAATTTGAGGGTCTTTTAAGGCATTGTACATTGCAGAAAAAGCACCAATTTTATCCGCATGTCCAAAGAATAATGCTGCCCCTAAAATCAACAGCAAAGAATTAACCACAAAAGCCAAACTCAATTGAATATTCGAGTCCCACATCATAAATCGTACTGCTTCATGCACGGATTGTTTGGCTCTGTAATTAACTTTTCGCGTTTGCGCGATAGAAGAGTGCAAATACAGATTGTGTGGCATGACCGTTGCCCCCACAATGCCTAGTGCTAAGGTCAAAACGGACGTTCCATTTTTACTAGCCGTATGTTGATAAGCTGCCAGATTTGGCAAATATCCTGATAAAATATGATGAAGATCGGGCTTGGCAAGGATCACCAGATATAAGAAAATCAATAAAATAGTTAAAATCAGCGTTCCAACAATTGCTTCAATCTTACGAAAGCCTAATTTCATCAAAAAAAGCAACAGAAAAACATCAAAGACTGTAATCAGAATCGAAAATAGCAAAGACCAGCCAAATAGTAAATGAAGCGCAATCCCTGCACCGATGACTTCTGCCAAGTCCGTTGCCATTAAAGCCAACTCTGTAATAACCCAAAGGAGATAGCGAACTGGCTTTGACGTATGAGCCGCAATGGCTTGTGCCAAATCCATCCTTGTGACAATTCCTAATTTTCCCGCCATTTGTTGTAACTGCATAGCCATTACAGAAGAAACCAAGACAGCTGATAAGAGCAAATAACGATAGGTGGCACCACCTACAACACTTGTAATCCAATTTCCCGGATCCATATAACCAACGGCAACCAACATTCCCGGCCCTGAAAAAGCTAATAAAGTACGAAAGAAACCAGCGTTTTTAGGCGTTGCAATGCTTTGGTTAACTTCACTTAAGGAAACCTTTTTGTCTGACATTTCTATCATTCTTTCTATTGTAGAATATTTCTACTATATATTATAGCACAAACTATTAACGATGGTTAATTTATATTTTTATAATGGTTAATATTTGGTGCTATTTAAACAATAAAATGCTTAGAATAGCTAAAATCGCAGGTCCGCCTTGAGTCAAGATGATTTTCTTGTTAGCTGTGGCTGCACCATACGCTGCAACCCCGATAACAAACAAAACAAAAACGGTCACAATTTCTAAATTATGTGAAATATACAAGCCATATAGTAGGAAAAGAGCTAAAAAGGCATTGTAAACCCCTTGATTTTTAAACAAGGAAGTAACGGACGGGCGAGATAATTCTTCCTTTGTCATATTAAAGACTCGGCTGGTGCTGTCTGACTGGGTAGCGATACTTTCTAGATAAAAGATATAGAGGTGTTCCAGTGCGACAAGTGTAGCTAATATAGTAGTAATGAGTGACATAATTTTTTCTTTCTAATGTTTTTCCACGGTAATCTGATCTAAGCCAGATACAAGTTTTTCTAATAAAGTGCTCAGCGTCCTTTTCTCATCATTCGAGAGAACTTTTTCCATTTGCTTTTTAACATCTACATGATAACTCGGTGGATCATGCAAAAGCTGCCCTTTTGCATGATCTGTTACATCCACTAAGACTTCTCGTTGATTTTTGGGATTGCGGCTCCGTTGAACATAACCGCGCTCTTCTAAAAGTTTGAAATGCCGAGTTAAAGCCGCAGGATCGATTTTTAAGACCTCTTGCACAGCAACTTGACTGCATGGAGCATTGTCCAATAAAAAATCCAGTATCTCGTACCGCGTTAAGCTAATTTCTAATTTTTGCTCAAAGAGTTGCGTGATAGCTTGATCGGTTAAATGCAATTGGTACAGCAGGTGATGAATGGCAACCATATTTTCTCCTTTCCGGTTTTGATTGACTAGTCAATTATTGATAAGTCAATTATAAAACACAATAAAAAGAAAAGCAAATATTTTGCCTTTCTTTAACGGATTATCTGTTTAATCTCTAGTAAATAGTCGATTTTGTGATTAATGTTTGGTCGATCATCGCAGAAATTGATTGATTGAATACCACTGTTAAAGGCAACATCTACATCCAACGTCCGATCGCCGATATAGTAAGTGCTTGTCTTATCCAGCTGGTATTTCTCTACAAGGTAGTTCACACCTTCTGGGTCAGGTTTTCTTGCGAATCCATTTGCAGTAGTCACAATTTCTGTGAAATAATCCAAAATCTCTAAATCCGCCAAAATTTGGTAAGCATTTTTCCCTTTATGAGTATAGACAAACTGCTGAATATCTGCTTTCTGCGCCCAATCAAGAATCGCTTTCGCACCTTTCATAAGACGAACTTGAGCATTTTTCTCTTGCAAACTTTGACCTCGAAAACAGTTCATCTCTTCAGCATCTAAACCTTTTTCTGCTGCAACTTTTTCCAGTAGTTTCTGAACAGAATGCTGCAAGATATAAGCATGGATAGCTGGTCTGTCAAAATCTAAGCCATAGTACATATAGGTTTCCTCAAGCCCTGCCAAAATCGCATCATAAGAGTCCAGCAAGGTTCCGTCCAAATCCCAAATAAAAGCTTTTGTCATGTTATTTTCCTCATTTTCCGTTGATAGATGATTTGTAAAAAGATCCAGCGAAAGCCATTGTCCAAAAGAGTGGCGCTCCAAACTCCGGACAAGCCCAATCCCAGAGTTACTCCCAGAAAATAGCCCGCTACAATGCGAATCAACCACATACCAACAGTCGTGGCATAAAAAGGTAACTTGGCATTTCCCAATCCTTGCCAAACAGCTGTGTAAATGACTGTTCCTGCTGTCATAGGCACACCCAAAAGTGAAAAAAGAATGACCGACAAGCTAGCTGTCACAGCGCTGCTGTCCTTTGTATAAAGATGTGTTAGTGGTTGACCCAGCGCAAAAATAAGTAAAGCCACCGGTAACATGAGCCCTAGAGATAGCCAGTAGGTCTGCTTCGTCAGCTTCCTAACTGTCTGAAAATCTACCTGTCCCACCGCGTGAGCCACCAACATAACCGTTGCGGTAGCGACTCCAAAGCCCGGCATATAGTTGAACTGTGTCAGAACCTCTCCAATAGCATTTCCCGCGACGGCATCTGTCCCGAACTTAACGATAATGGCAATAATTACCACGTCCCCAGCGCGCATCATCAGCCGCTCTCCAGCAGCTGGCAGAGATAAACGCAACAGTTCCCAGTCCACCTTCCAACTCCAAGGTGCTAGAGGCAGAGACAATTCTTTCCATAAAATCAAAACGCCCACCAGACGAGCTAAAATGGTGCCCAGCGCCACCCCAACAATTCCCATGTGGAAAATAAAAATCGCAAGACTGGAAAAAAGGACATTGAGCAGATTGCTTAAAAAACTGATATACATGGGCAGTCGAGGGTTGCTAGTTGCCCGAATCAAGGAGCCTAGCGTAGTCGTCAGACCCAAAAGGAGAATCGTTCCCCCGATTAAAGCTAGATAAAGACCGCCTGCATTGGCGACGGCAGGCTCCGTTCCCAGCCAAGCTAATATCTGGCGTCCAAAAACAAGAGAGAGGAGCCCCAGAAAGACACTCAAAATCAGAGTTAATTTAATGGCTTCGTTAGTGTGATAAGCTAGATTGTCTCGATCTCCTTCTCCCAAACTTTTAGAAATGAGACTAGATACCGCTGCTCCCAGCGCAATAAAAATGGCTTGGTAAATGCTGATGATATTGCCCGCAACGGAAACCCCTGAAATAGCCACGAGACCGAGACTCGCTACTAAATACGAATCCACCATTCCCATTAACATTTGCAGAAAATTTTCTGCCATAGCTGGTAAAGCGATGTTTAAAATCTTTTTGTAATTGGTCATCTATTAAAAACTCCTAAGATTGATTATACACTTTTCTGCACCAAGCTTACAACATCTTAACCACATAGATACTTTTGCAAAATAAAAACACCCAGTTGGCTGACCAGCTGAGCGTTGATAATACCTTTAATTAAAGCCCTAGATAACTCTCTACTGCTGCCTGCATCTGGTCAGCGGCAACAGTCGTTTTATGGCGAATTTGTGCGGTTTCTAGGTTAGAAACTGCAGAAGGCACCGCAATTCCTGAAATCTCATGAAGTTTTGTTAAGGCTTCAAAATCACTAAGTCCTGTCTGTCCCGTCACAGCTTCAACTGCCACTACTGGGAATTTGTAAGGACTGGCGGTGGAAGCAATAACAGTCGTAGTCTCATCACCTGCAGCTGTCCGGTATTTTTGATAAACAGCTGAGGCGACTGCTGTGTGCGGATCTTCAATGTAATCAGACGCTTCATAAACTCGTTTGATTTCAGCTGCTGTCTCAACTTCGGTGGCATATTCTGCCGCAAAGAGTTCTAAAATAGCTGGGGCAAAATCAGTCAACTCATACTGACCATGCTGATTGAGAGACTTCATCAAATCCGCTGTCTTTTCTGCACTATTTCCTAACAGGTGGAAAATCAAACGCTCTAAGTTTGAAGAAACTAAAATATCCATAGACGGACTAGATGTTACCTTAAAGCTGCGCTTTTTGTCATAAACATGTGTCTTAAAGAAATCTGTTAGGACATTATTTTCATTAGAAGCACAAATCAACTTGCCCACCGGAAGACCGATTTGTTTAGCATAATAGGCTGCTAAGATATTACCAAAATTGCCCGTCGGAACTGTGAAATTAATTTTATCACCAGCTACGATCTGACCAGTCTTAACCAGCTGTGCATAAGCATAGACATAGTAAACAATCTGTGGCACCAAGCGCCCGATATTCATGGAGTTAGCAGAAGAAAATTGCAACTTGTGCGCTGCCAGCCGCTCACGAAGAGCCGCGTCATTAAACATACGTTTAACATTGGTCTGGGCGTCATCAAAATTACCCTCAATCGCTACCACGTGAGTATTGTTCCCGGTCTGAGTGGTCATCTGCAACTCCTGAACCTTGCTGACACCGTTTTTAGGATAAAAGACGATAATTTCTGTTCCCGGAACATCCGCAAAGCCTGCCATAGCTGCTTTTCCGGTATCACCAGAAGTCGCCGTCAAAATGACGATTTTATTTTTCAAGTCATGCTTTTTCGCTGCTGTTGTCATCAAATGCGGGAGAATAGACAAGGCCATATCCTTAAAAGCAATCGTAGCACCATGGAAAAGCTCCAAATTGTATTGCCCATTCAGTTTCACCAAGGGAACAATCTCTGGCGTGTCAAACTTGCTGTCATAGGCATTGTTAATGCAGTCATCCAGCTCTTGATCTGTAAAGTCATCTAAAAAAGCAGATAAAATCAATTTTGCAACTTCTTGATAGGAAGCGTCTTTGAGTTTGGCAAAATCCAATTCTACCTGCGGATAAGAAATCGGCGTAAAGAGACCACCGTCCGTTGCTAACCCCTGCAAAATAGCCTGACTGGCTGTCACCGTATTGTTTGCATCACGCGTTGATTGATAAACTAAAGTCATGAATTTCCGTCCCTTTCGTGTAGTCTGCTCTATTATAACATGATTTATCAGAAAATTCTCGCATTTTTATGGAAAAAGTGAGAGAGTGGAGTTGGAGATTCTCAGTGTTTATATAGCTACCTCGAAAAGTTTTTTGACACTTTGAACTTTTATACTATGCCATTGTAGACATGACACTGATTAGATTGTCTCTATTTCCTACAGTGGACGCTTTGAGCTTGTCCTACTTCAATAAAGACTATGCCTCTCTGATTTTTGAGTCATAGTCTTGTAGCGTTTTATTTCAATGTCAAAAGAGACAGGATTTGTTTTTCAATAAGGATTAAATCATCAGCTTGCGATAGTGTTGGTATATTTAAAATAAAACGCTGTGCGAAATAAGCAAAAAGCAAACCAGCATTCGTTCTGATAACATCCATACCGCTGAGATTAGAATTGATTTGAGGGTTTTTGCTTTTTAATAATTGCCAATAGTCAGTAAAGTCAGTCAAGATCGACATTTGAATGTTAACTAATAGCGCTTCTCGTAATTCTGTATTGACCAAACATTCTTGCACAAGAATTTTAATGAGTTCTGCATTTTGAGCTAAAAAGTGAAAACGATCTTGAACAATGAAATGAACAGTCTCTTCCAAACGATGGTAGTTCTTAAGCCGCGGGAAAAAATCTTTCTTCAACTCAGGAATCATAGGCTGCATAATTTCTGATAATAATTCACTTTTAGTTTTAAAATATTTAAAGATGGTAGCCTGACTAACCCCAGCTTTTTCAGCGATCTGAGCAGTAGAGGTTCCATTATAGCCTTGTTGAGAAAAAAGTTCAATGGCAGCAACTAATGTTTTCTTTTTTCCAGCTGGCATTTGATGATGCTCTAACCATTCTTTGTAGTTATGTAAAATATTACTGTTGTTCATAGTTACCTCACTTTTGTCTATTTTATTATACCTTGCGATAACGTTTAAGTCCAACAATATTGAGAACGGTTAAGATAGACAAGAAAATTAGGAGGGCAAATAAGTCAGATTCTAGGTTAAGGATACTAGTCCCTTGTAAAACAATTTCTGATAACGCATGTCCAGCATAATAAAGAGGGAGGAATTTTCCTATAGATTGGATCCAGTTTGCCATGGAATCTAAAGGAATAATACCTGAGAAAAATACTTGCGGAACAATAATGATAGGAATGAATTGCATCATTTGAAACTCAGATTGCGCTAAAGTGGATAATAATAATCCAAAAGATAAAGCAACCAAGGCAAATAAAATATTGACTAAAATAACATCTATCATGCTTCCTAATACTTTTAGTTTTAACAGCCAAACTGTTGACAACACAATAATAGTTGTCTGTAAGGCTGCAACAGCGCCATAAGAAAGAATGTAACCAAAGACAATATCTGAACGTTTGACTGGGGTTGCTAAAAGACGATCAAGTGTTCCTGTTGTTCGTTCCTTAAGCAAGGTCATACCTGAAATGAGGAAAACAAAGAAGAAGACGAAAAAGCCCATCAAGATTGGGACCATCTTAGTAAAAAAGGTGGTATCTTTATTGCCGTAAATATAATCTTCAGAAATATCAAATGTCGTTTGTTGAATATTAGTTTGTTTGGTTTGATTAAGGTTAGCTTCACTCATATTAGACTGGCTATTATTTTGATATTGGTCTGGCAATCTATTCGCTTGAGCTGCTTTTGCACTCGCTTGTTGTTGTGCCTTTTTGAGATTTTGAAGCAATTCCTGTATTTGCACTTGTTTTAGAGTGCTTTTAACAGCCTGCCGCGTTAGCGCGGTTTTGCTAGTATCGGTATTAGCATAGGTGAGCTTATATTTTTCTTTGCCTTTATAAACTAGTACGGCATCTGCCTTTTTGTCTTTTAAAGCCTTTTTAGCCGCATATTCTGTTTTATAGCCTTTAGTACTGATGTGTTTAACACCATCTAATGACTTTTTAACAGCATTTGAAACATTTACGGAAGCTATTTGAACATTCGTATCGGTACTGGCAGAAAAAGCAATATTCATGATCCACATGATGAATATTGGAGCCAAAAACAAAAGTGCCAGAGACCGTTTGTCACGTAATAATTCTGTCAATACCTTTTTTGAAATCGCGAAAATTCTCATCATAATTCTCCTTCTGCCTTTAAGAAAACATCTTCGATGGAATTGACTTGATAGCTTGATTTTAAATTAGCAGGACTATCAAAAGCCATTATTCTACCATCTAGCAATAATCCAACTTTATCTGTTAATTCAGCTTCATCCATGACATGTGTTGTCACTAGGATACCAACGCCGTTTTTTTTGAGTTGACGCAGTTCTCGCCAAACTTGACGACGCAGTGCGGGGTCTATCCCAACAGTCGGTTCATCTAGGATGAGGAGGCGAGGATTGCCCAAAAGAGCAATTGCCAAAGAAAGTCGACGCTTCATTCCACCGGAATAGCCCGCAACAGTTTTATCGAGGTGTTCAGATAAATCAACAACCTGAACAGCGTGGTGAATAGCTTGAGAAAGTTCTGTTTTCGTCAGCCCTTTCATTTTTCCAAAAAATTCCAGATTTTCTGCCCCAGATAGACTTTCGTAAAGGGCATCGGATTGTGCCATGTAGCCGATATCTCCTAAAACTCGCCGGTTAGGCATCTGATGATTGAGAACCAGCGCCTTCCCTTCGTTGGCTTTTTCCATTCCGAGCATAGTCTTTATCATCGTTGATTTTCCAGCACCAGACGGTCCAATTAAACCAACAATTTCCCCTGCTTCTAGATGGAAACTAACATGATTAAGAACAACCTGACTGCCAAAATTTTTTATCAGGTTTTGTAAATCCAATAATTTTTCCATAAAAAACCTCTTTCTAATAGATGAGTGATTACTCACTATCTCTACAATTCCCATTGTAGTAAGTAATCACTCACTTATCAAGTGGAAACTTCTTAGCTTTTAAAATAAATATTGCTAAAAGCGTGAATCTTATTAACAGGTAATGAAAAATCAAAGAGCCGAATTGTCAGTAACAGTAAGTATGACAAAATGAAGTTAACAATGTGTGATTTTAATTTTCTTCAAGTATAAAAATAGGAAAAGCTGTCGTTATTACAGAGAAATTTAAGAGAATTTTGGATGATTGTGCAGAATTAGGCAGGCTGAAGCCAACGACACATCATGAGTTTTTCAAAGAATACTAATAGATGACCACAGAAAAAAGCTGCTTCTTTTTCAATCAACAAAAGAGACGATAAATTCATCACATTTATCGTCTCTTTTGTTATTATTTTATTTCCAATTTGTCAGCGCAAAAGCCGACTGGCTGAAAACTTTGCAGAACTCTCTTTGTAAATTGTTTTACAGCCTATTTTCAGTATTTTTTAATGCCCTCACATTTTTATTTCACTTTCATTACTCTCACTAGACTAGCGCGTTCGGCCTCTTCTAGCTTCATCTCGATATAATGAATGGTCTCTGTGAGATCTGGAATGGTTGCATACTCTAAGCCATTGACCCGACGGCGGGTCTTTTCAATCTCATCTGCCATCAGCTGGCAGCTCTTTTCAATCTCTGCTAAGCGCAGGAGGTCGGGCAATAGGTTGCCCATATCCTCAATCGTCTCATCCATTTGGCTGTTAGATGCCACATAGCTATAAACTACATCTCCCTCGTCATCACCATAAGGATTGTCAATATGAGCATGCATTTTTGGCACCTGCACACTCATGATATTTTCCTGTTCGATATGAAGATTGACTTCTCGCATAGGAACAGCAAAAATTTCCTCCACCATGAGGTCGCTTTCTAAAGCTTTTGCCAATACAAAATCCTGCATGTGACCAACCAGAGCTGCTTCAACCTTTTTGCGGAGGCGGTTGTTTTCGCGAACAGCCTCAATGAAACGACGCATCAATTCATCCCGTTTATCCTTGAGGAGTTTGTGACCGCGAGTAGCTGTTTTCAGTCGCTCTTTTAGATTGTTCAGCTCCATTCGGGTTGGTTTGACATTTAAACGAGCCATTCAGATCACCTCCCTAGGCTTGCTGCTTGCTTTCTGGCAAATATTGGTCAATCATGTCGTCCTTGATCCGCTTAAGTTCTGTCCGTGGCAAAATAGACAACAATTCCCAGCCTAAATCCAAACTTTCTTCAATCGTCCGATTGGTATAAAAACCTTGATTGATATATTCTTTTTCAAATCGCTCGGTAAATTGAACATAGAGCTTGTCGGTGTCAGATAGTGCGGATTCTCCCAGTACAACCGCTAATTCTTTGGCTTGTTTGCCTTGTGCATAAGCCGCAAAGAGCTGATTCATGGTTGCTGCATGGTCTCCCCGAGTCTTTCCTTCGCCAGAGCCCTTGTCTTTGAGGCGCGAAAGAGACGGCAGTACGTTAATCGGTGGACGATAACCGCTGTTGTAAAGGTCACGCGACAGGATAATCTGACCCTCAGTAATGTAACCAGTCAAATCAGGAATGGGATGAGTGATATCATCCTCAGGCATAGTGAGGATAGGAATCTGCGTCACCGAGCCTTTCTTCCCCACCAAGCGCCCTGCTCGTTCATAAAGAGTGGAAAGATTAGTATAGAGATAACCTGGATAACCTCGACGCCCCGGCACTTCTCGGCGAGCTGCAGATACTTCACGCAAGGCCTCGCAGTAATTGGTCATATCTGTCATGATGACGAGAACGTGCATGTCTTTTTCATAAGCCAAATATTCAGCGGCAGTCAGGGCAATCCGCGGTGTCGCAATCCGCTCAATAGCAGGATCATTGGCTAGGTTGATGAAGAGGATAGAGCGATCAATAGCTCCCGTCTCTCGCAAATCATTCATGAAAAATTCGGCTTCTTCAAAGGTAATCCCCATAGCCGCAAAAACCACCGCAAAATTTTCTTCTGAATTGAGCACCGTAGCTTGACGAGCAATCTGGGCAGCCAATTCCTTGTGAGGCAGACCTGAACCAGAGAAAACTGGCAATTTTTGTCCTCGAACTAAAGTATTGAGGTGATCAATAGCTGAAATCCCCGTCTGGATAAACTCATCGGGATAATCTCGTGCGACTGGATTGATGGCTTGACCGTCAATATCCAAGTATTTCTCAGGCAGAATATCTGGACCCCCGTCAATTGGTTTGCCCATACCGTTGAAAATCCGTCCTACCATATCTTCTGACACTGGCAATTCAAGCGGTCTGCCGGTAAAACGAACCTTGGCTTTTTCTAGATTGATACCGCTGGATCCTTCAAATAGCTGCACCATCGCCTTATCTTCCTGCACTTCCAAAACCTGCCCCTGACGCTTGGTTCCGTCATGGAGCTGGATTTCCACCAATTCATTAAAATGCACGCCTTCTACTTGCTCTACAATCATCAAAGGACCAACAACTTCACTAACAGTACGGTATTCTTTAATCACGTTCATTGTCTGCTCCTCCTTGTGCAAGAATCTCATGCAAGTTTTCTCGAATAGCAGCATCTAAATTACAAATTGCATCCAGCTGCTCTTCTGGGATAAATTTAGAGCGAGCAATCCGATCGCGCAGCTCCACAGTACCGTTCATGATTTCGGTAAAGTAGGCACCTAAATTCAAGACACGATTGGCTTCCTCATCAAATGTTAAAATATTAGTGAGCAGAGATACTTGTTTTTTAAAGGAAGTGTAGGTGTCAACCTCATCAAAAGCATTTTGTTGCAGGTAATCCTCACGAATCATTTTAGCTGTATTCATGGTGAGACGATCCTTTTCAGACAGAGAGTCCAGACCGACCAGCCGCACGATTTCCTGTAGCTCACTCTCTTTTTGGAGAATGTTCATCGCCTTGGTCACTTTTTCCGACCAAGCCAACTGCTCATGCTGATTGATATATTGACCTACCTCGTCTAGATAAAGCGAGTAAGAGCTAAGCCAGTTAATCGCAGGAAAATGACGACGTTGTGCCAACTGAGCGTCCAAGCCCCAGAAAACTTTGACAATCCGTAGAGTATTTTGCGTGACTGGCTCAGAAATATCTCCACCCGGAGGGGAAACAGCGCCGATTGCGGTAATGCTTCCCTCACGCTCGTCACTCCCTAAGGTTTTAACCCGACCCGCTCGTTCGTAATATTCAGCAATACGGCTGCCCAGATAGGCTGGATAGCCTTCGTCGCCCGGCATTTCTTCCAAACGCCCTGACATTTCACGAAGTGCTTCTGCCCAACGCGAAGTCGAATCCGCCATGATAGCGACAGAATACCCCATATCTCGGAAGTATTCAGCAATGGTAATGCCTGTGTAGATAGAAGCCTCACGCGCCGCAACTGGCATATTAGACGTATTGGCAATCAGAACAGTTCGCTGCATGATAGACTGACCAGTCGTTGGATCAATTAACTCTGGAAATTCATTGAGCACATCGGTCATTTCATTGCCCCGCTCACCGCAACCCACATAAATCACGATATCCACATTGGCAAATTTAGCGACCTGGTGCTGAACAACGGTCTTGCCTGCTCCAAAAGGACCTGGAACAGCAGCCGCACCGCCCTTGGTCACGGGGAAAAAGGTATCAATCACTCGTTGGCCCGTCACCAAAGGCTCCTCTGGAATCAGCTTTTGAGCAAAGGGACGACCTCGGCGAACCGGCCACTTCTGCATAAGGCTGCCGACAAAGACGGAGCCGTCTGCCTGTTCAATCTCATAGGCAGGCTGATTGACAGTATAGCTCCCCGCTTCTATCTTAGTCACACGACCGCTGACACCAATCGGCACTAGAATGCGGTGAGCTACTAATGTGGTTTCTTGAACCGTTCCCAGAATATCTCCAGCGGTCACCTCTGTTCCAATCTCCAGACAAGGCACAAAGTCCCACTTGGTCTCACGATTCAGTTGAGGCAACTGCACTCCGCGCACCAGAAAATCACTCTGCGTCACCGCTTGAAAGCGTGCCAAAGGCCGCTGAATTCCGTCAAACATTTGCGAAATCAGCCCCGGTCCCAACTCAACCGATAACGGACTCCCTGTTGTTTCTACTGGTTCTCCTGGCCCAAGACCAGAGGTTTCTTCATACACCTGAATGGAGGCCTCATCTCGACGCATCTCAATGATTTCCCCAATCAAGCCCAAATTGCCCACACGACAAATATCCTGAATATTCGCTTCCTGCATCCCAGAGGCTACTACCAAAGGACCAGAAACTTTTATAATCTTTCCTTGACCCACAATCTTCCTCCATTCTTGGGAGATTTTTGCTTATTTTCTATCCTTGCCGTGAGCTTGAAACCCTTCTTAGCTATCTCTACAGCAAAAATTGATACTTCTTATTTTAAAAATCAGATAAGGATTTTATTTGTTGCCCATTTTCATCAAAATTATCTGGGCTTAGCCATTTTTCTAAACGAATTTTGACCGCTGGCCAGTCCTTGTCAATCATGGCTAGCCAATCAGTATCTCGGTTACGCCCTTTATAAACAACTGCCTGACGAAAAGTGCCCTCGTAGATAAAACCAAGCCTTTCTGCTGCGTATCTTGAAGGTTGATTGAGTGCATCGCATTTCCACTCATAGCGGCGATACTCCAGCTCCTCAAAAACGTAACGTGCCAACAGATATTGGGCTTCTGTCGCCAGTCTGGTTCGTTTCAATTGGGGCGAATAGGTCACAGAGCCCACCTCAATGACACGGCTACCACGATTAATTCTCATTAGAGCAAAAGTACCCAATGCCTTGCCACTCTCCTTGTCTACAATGGCATAGTGGAATCGATCCTGAGCTGCCAGCATCTGATCTAGCAAGGCCGACCATTCTTCCTGACTTTGAACAGGATTTTGAAAGAGATACGTCCACATATCAGCAGGAGAATCCGGACCATAGACTTCATACAAATCCGACCCATGTTTGTCCTTGGACAGACATTCAACGATAACATATTGTCCTTCTAGTCGCTCCAGATTGGGCAAATCTCCCGATTTGAAATTCGGTAGGGCATCTCCAATGGGCTGGCCTAATTCATTCATTTTCATAAAAACCTCACAATATATCCTGTCCAACTGCTTTTTCTACGTTCTCGCGAATACGTCTCTGTCCTAATCCCATTACCCCTTTATGGGTCGGAATTAAGATAATCGCTGGCAGCACTTGCTTATCATAGTAAGCCAGCGTTTCAGGGATTTCAGCAGCCATATCTTCTGTCAAATAAATAATAGCAAAATCTTCTCGACTCAATCGCCGTAAAGTATTCACCGCTTCGGTCGCTTCGGTGACTGGAAAAGTCTGAAAACCAATCAGGCGAAAAGGCAGAATGGCATCGCGGTTCCCCACCACACCAATTTTATAAGTTTTACTGGCCATAAATCGGTCTCATCCTTTCTTTAATGATCTCTACTGGAAGCTGATTTGTCAAACCAGTCAAAATAAGTCGAAGATTCTTCACTTCCAGTTCTTTTCCCAATAAATAACGAGCGAGCGGAAGCGGACCACTTGTTTCAAATCGCCCTTGCTCTAAGAGCTTAAACTGAACCAAGTCTGTCAAATATTCCAGTTCAAGATTCGTCAACTTACCCGAACGCATTTTTTCTTCATAAATGCGTAATTCTGCGTCAAATTCTAATGGATTAACTTTGGAAAACCAGCCAGCAAGATCGCCTTTTTCTGCCAACTCAATCCACTCTGCACTCGTCAAAGAGCCTTCATCTGATAATAACTGTGTCATGAAACTGTGCGGTTTTTGGTGACGAATGGCACGCTGCACCGTTACTGCATTATAAAAATCAATTGTCAACCGCACCAGTTGCTTAAGCCGCTCGTCTTCAAATGCAGACTCCAAGCTTTTTAAGTGTTTGAAATAAGCCAGATCCATTCCAATTTCCAGAACGCGTACATCTTGATAATCTTGATATTCCGCCCAAGTCGCCGCCACTTCATCCGCCATAAAATTAGGACAATGTTCAGCAGAAAAGGTTGCAACCAAATGCTCCAAAATGTCTAAAGGATAAGGTCCAACCGCAATCAACAGATGTTTTAAATTTAAGCCCGTCGCCTTGTGCTTAAGCAGCACCTTAAGATTGTGATAGGTATATTTGAGCGTAAAAAGCTCAACCAAGGCAGAGTCTGGACTGACTTCAAAAGCCCAAGCATACTCTGCAAACAAATGTTTCATGAGAAACTTCTCAATCGCATTTAAGTCTGTTAGTTGCTCATGATCCAGATTATAAACCGTTCCTTCCAAAGCTACTGACCGACTTGAAGTCGAAGCTCGCAACAACTGTTCGTACTGCGCTAGGCTTAAAAAGCTACTCTCATGAATGCTAATTTCTGTATTCACTTGAGCGAAGGTCTTTTCATTCATAGAACGCCTCCTTAGTCTGCTTCGTCTTGGAAAATCGTCTGAGCAAGCTGATAACTCTCCTCCTGCCACAAAGAATCTACTAAATTGTGATAGAGGTAATTATCGTCAATATTGCCTCGCGAAAGGAGAAAACCTGCTTCTCCACTCACAGACGAGGAAGCCAATTTTACGTGCGGATAGTGCTCTAACAACCGTTCCAATTGTCCAGCCGAATATTTAACCAATGTCCGTGAGCCAACTGTCAAAACAAGCTCTTCTTGCGGATACTTTTTTAAGACCTGCTCCAAGAAAGCCTGCTCCTGCTCGATCGACCAGGCCGCCATTTGCTCATAAGCCCCCGCAAATAATTCTTTCAAAATCCCTTGCTTAGTCGCCAAAGTAGACTGACATTTTTCATTTTCAAGCTGCTGCACTTCACGCTGTACCTGACGATTGATCGCTTTTATTTCTTGCTCACGCTGTTGCAGTTTTTCTTGTTTCAACCGTGCTTCTTGCTCTTTAGCTTCACGCTCAATAGACTCTTTCGCATCGGCTAATAGCTGCCGCCCATTTTCATGCGCTTGCTCCAAAACCGAATCCCTCAAATGAGATTCAAATTCCATATCTGCCTCCTTCTATGACATCTTGTTTCAAGACATTGAACCTGTCTCATTTTACATTCAAAACCATCAAAAGAGATACAACAAAGGCAAGGATAGCATAAGTTTCTACCATGGCAGCAAGGATAACCCCTTTCATGACGTCTTCAGGTCGCTTTGCCAAAATCTGCATACCAGCGGTTGCTACATTTCCTTGATATTTAGCAGAGTAATAACCGACAATTCCGATTGGAAGTGCGGCAAAAAAGAGGGCTAGACCTGTCTGAAGAGCCATTTCAGGCTGGATTTTAAAGAAAATCAAAATCCCGATAACAAAGCCATATAGACCTTGCGTACCCGGCAAAAGCTGTAAAATCAAGGCGCTGACGAATTTCTCAGGTTGCTCTTTTAATAGGGCTGCCGCAGCCTGACCGGTTGAACCGACATTACGCGCAGAACCGATACCGCTGAGAAAAATCGCAAAAACCACACCAAGTGCTGCGAAAAAGGCACCACCGTAAGTTGAAAAATAAGATGAAAAAGCTTGCATGAATAAACTCCATTTCTAATAGTAAACATTATTTATTTGGTTATTTTGTCAATGACATAAAGCTTCTAGCTGAGTTGCTAAAATAATTTCGCTGTGCTATTTTTTGTAACGGACATATTTCTCTGCTGGTTTTAAGGGTTTAAATGCTTTTCCGCCACCGTCGTAGAATTTCCCAAAAAATTCAACAAAAATCAAACGCGCTCCGTGCACATAGCCTGATAAAAAGGAGAGAAACATATTGATACCGTGGAGGGCGAGAAACAGCACAATCCCAATACTAAAGCGAGCAAAAGGCGGAAAGAGACTAACAATTAAGTTAAAGGCTGAGCCAATGCTTGCACCAGCAAGCCCCAAAGCCATGAGTCGCGTAAAGCTCACCAAGTCTCCCACATAGCTGCTGATATTGTATAGATTAAACAGTGCAGGACCCAAGCCTTTCAAACTCCTAGCACTGATAATAGAAACCAGTACAATGCCCACAGCATTTACAATAGCCAGCCATTGCCCGATAAAGCCGACCATAGCAAGAGTTGGGAACAGTCGCCCCGCTGCTAGCAAAGCCAGACCAATGAGAATCAGCATCCACGCAAAACCTGAATTATAAGCTGCCGCATAATCCTTCATGCGAATGTTCTTTTTGCCACTGAGAAACAGTCCTGTCATGACTGTTACAAAGCCTATCACGACCGAAATAATCAAAATGGTTATCACATCTGTGCTGGTATCAATGAGCGCAAAAGGCAATTTGAAGCCAAAGAAAGAACCATAAATCACTCCCCAGAGTGCAACACCGATTCCTAAAATTCTAAAAAAGCGTAAATTCTTTGCTAGACTTGGCTTAACATATAAAGTCTTCAAAGCCCAAGTCGTTCCGCCAAAGAGCAACAGACCATAGCCAATATCAGCTGCCATCATGCCAAAAAAGATAAAGTAGAAGACCGAAACAACGGGCGTTGGATCTTTATCTTCGTATTTCGGCAGCGAATACATCTCTGTCACCAGCTCAAAGGGCTCAATTAGAGCATTATTTTTAAGTTTTGTCGGGACTCGCTGTCGATCAGCTGCCTCCATTTCATGGATTTGAAGCAAGACAGCCCCACCAAATTGTTGCGCAAGGCCCATTTTCAAATCTTCTATCTGCTCTTGCTCAATCCAGCCTTCTAAAGCAACCAAATTCTGCGTACTGGCAAGATCTCCCTTGCTTTCTTGGCGAGAAGTAAGATTCAAAATATAGTCCAACTGAAGCTTGAGCTGTTGCAGTTCCTTACTGGAAGCTGCAAGCTGCGTTTGCGTTGAGCTGATAACCGTTTCTTGTTCCTTTATCGTTTCTTTTAACGATGTCAAGCGCTCACTAGGCAATTCTTCAAAGGGATATTCAAAAGGTTTGAAACCAAGCTCTGTCAAGAATGCTTGCATTTCCTTAGCTGTTTCTGCTTTACATAGCACAAGAATTCCACTTTCTGTGGTACTGGTGAAAATCTCTTGGACTTCCAGATTAGGATAGTCCCGTAATCGAGCATTTAGCTGATTGTTCTCACTGCTTGGAATGCTTCCCACAAACGCACGAAGGTGTTTAAAATGCTTAAGTGCTGACGGCGTAACGGCTAAACTTGCCCATTTTTCTAGCTCTGCCACATCTGACTGAGCTCTTTCTTTAACTTCCTGTGCTCTTGCCAACGATTGAATTTGTTGTTGAATGTTAGCAAGAAGCGCTCCTTCATCACGCGCCTGCCCTGCTTCTTCTAGACTTACAAAGGTTGTTTCCAAAGGAGCTTCCTTCAACGACTCCAGTAATTTCTTCTTTGGCACAAATGCTTGCAAGCGTTCAATCATATTTGCAAGTTTTTCCTGCCGCCGAGTCAAAGTTTGAAGATGTTCCGAGAAAGACTTATCAGGATTCCACACTAACTCTTGCTCGAAAGCTCCCTGCCAAGTTTCTTTTGTCTGCAAGTTTTGAATTTCAACCGACTGGAGATTTTGCAAATAGGAGAGGACATCATCCAACAAATCTTTTGGCAATAGCAGCGACAACTCCTGCATTTGACTAATGGCCATATTTTTCTACCACCCTGTCCACAATCATTTGTAGCAGCACTTCTTTTTTATTTGACAAAGCCGCTTGGGCTTTTTCTTCGTTCTCTTGTCTCGTTTGCTCTAAATCCTGTGTTAAGACAGCTAACTCTCGCTCAGAGCGCTCCTTTAACTCATCGACCAATCGCTCTTTCTCTTCGTCGTAAGATTGCCCTAGCTGTTTCAGATTACTAGCCGCTTGCTCTCGCAATTCCTGAATTTGACTTTTGTAGCCCGCCAACACTTCATCTGCTGCTTGCTCAATTTCCTGCATTTGCTCAAGAGTAGCATTCGTCATATCTCGCACCTCCTTTTGATACAATAAGTGTAACGCTTTCTTGTGTAAATTATAACACATTTTCAAATCATTCGTCACAGAGTTTTATTTCTTTTCTAGGTAGATGAACATTTTTTATATTGCATTTTCCACTCTATCAGTTTATATTTCCTGCTTATTTACGTGTTTCCTAACTACCTGTTCTGAAAAGCTCCCTCCTACTTAATTCCCCTTAAAAATGTTATAATACAATTATACTCTTAAAACAGTTGTTCTATAACTATCACCAGCAAAGAAAGTGACCTCTTATGGAAAATACGCAGCATATCTTAACGACGATTGAAAGCCACTTTGATAGCATGACCGACTTAGAAAAGCGGATTGCCAACTACTTTTTGAGCCCTTCTAGCATCTATGACGATCTCTCTTCTCAAAAAGTTGCGCAAGCTCTCTACATCTCTCAAGCAGCCTTGACACGCTTTGCAAAGAAATGCGGATTTAAAGGCTACAGAGAGTTTAATTTTCAATACCTTCATCAATTGCAAGAAAACGCGGAACAGGACGAGAAAGTACAAAATGACTTATCTCGTAGAGTGCTACGAAACTATGCTCAAATCCGTCAACAAACTGAGGAATTGGTTGACGAAGACAAACTGCTGCGCGTTGCCAATCTCATCGAAGCAGCTGACCGCGTCTATTTCTTTGGAACGGGAAGCTCTGGTCTTGTCGCACGCGATATGAAACTGCGCTTCATGCGGCTTGGTGTTGTCTGCGAAGCGTTGACAGATCAAGACGGTTTTGCTTGGACAACCAGTATCCTAGATGAAAATTGCTTGGTTATTGGATTTTCTTTGTCCGGAGGAACGCAATCTATCATCAACAGCCTCATCGACGCTCAAGCAATGGGTGCGAAAACGGTGTTAGTAACAGGACACCCCAACAAAGTCAAAGAAACCTTTACTGAAATCATCACTGTTGCCATTCAAAGCAAACCAGAGTATATCTTACGCATCTCAGCACAGTTTCCTATGCTACTTATGATTGACCTCCTTTATGCCTTTTTCCTAGAAATTGACCGGGAAAAGAAGGAAAAAATCTTCAACAGCTTTTGGGAAAATCAAAAATTAAACGGCTATTACAGGCGACACAAATAAGGGACCAAATAAAAATGAGCATCTCCTCACCAAAGGATTTGCTCATTTTCATTATAGAAGGCTTTTCGTTAATGATGTTTATTTTTAAAGTGATAATAAGCTCCAAACATCCCTGCAGCATTTTGATGATGAGCAAAAGCGAGCTTGGTTTTTTCAGCAATACTTGGTACCAGACAAGCTTTCATAGCAGTCTCAATTCGAGGACGAAGAATGGCCTCTTGACCCATAATGCCGCCACCTAAGATCACCACTTCTGGATTGGCCACATAGCAAATATTCGCAATCCCTTGCCCCAAATAGTTGACCATGCGGTCGATTCCTTGGATACAACGTGCATTTCCTTCGGTCGCTTCCTTGAAAATGCGTCGTCCATTCCACATAGTAGGATCTTCTCCGTGAAGCTCTGCTACATAATTGACCAAGGCAGTCGTTGAAGCCACATCTTGGAAAGTACCGTCTGGCAGATACACATAACCGACTTCACAGGCCGAATTACTAAAACCGTGGAAAACCTGACCGTCCACCAGCAAGCAGCCACCGATACCCGTTCCAATCGTCAAACAAATCGCAATGCTCGCTCCCTTGCCGCTGCCTGACATAACTTCCGCCAAGCCAGCACAATTGACATCATTTTCAATCTCACAAGGAACGGCAAATGTTTCTTCTACCACTTTCTTGAACTGAGTACCAGCATAATTTGGAATCTGAGGGCCAGCATAAAAGATTTCTCCTTTATCTGGATCGACCATTCCGGCTGAGGAGATACAAACCCCAGCAACTGGAATTTGTTCTAAATAACGTGCTACAATTCCCTTTACCTTGTGTAAAATTTCTGGACCGCCCTTATGAGCCTCTGTTGGGATTTCATGCGCTTCCAGCAAGGTGTCGGTATCATCAATCAGACCATATTTGATATTTGTTCCACCAATATCAATGGCAATATATTTCCCCATAATCCACCTCTTTTTTATTACAAGAACGTTTCCTTAGCTACACGAATCAAGCGAGCTGCTTCTTCTACAATCGGACGATCCGCGTCTGTCACTGGTGTTAATGGAGAACGGACAGAACCGATATTCAGATTTTCATTGATTTTCAAGACTTCCTTGATGACAGAATACATATTTCCATGAGCAGCAGTTAATTTTCCGATAATAGTGTTGATGGTAAATTGTAATTCTTTTGCTCTCTCCAATTCTTTGTCGGCAATCAATTGGTTGAGCTTTAAGAAAAGTTCTGGCATGGCCCCATATGTTCCGCCGATACCTGCTCTTGCTCCCATCAGGCGACCACCTAAGAACTGTTCATCTGGACCATTAAAGACGAGGTGGTCTTCTCCACCAAGTGCTGCAAAGGTTTGAATGTCTTGGACAGGCATGGAAGAATTCTTCACGCCAATCACACGTTCATTTTTGAGCATTTCTGTATAGAGACTCGGCGTCAGAGCTACACCTGCCAACTGCGGAATATTGTAAATCACGAAGTCTATTTGTGGCGCAGCTGCGCTAATATCGTTCCAATATTGGGCAACCGAGTATTCTGGCAAGCGGAAGTAAATCGGCGGAATAGCCGCAATAGCATCTACTCCCAAACTTTCTGCATGGCGTGCCAATTCCACACTATCCTTAGTGTTGTTGCAAGCGACGTGGGCAATAATCGTTAGTTTCCCTTTTGCCACCGCCATGACTTCTTCCAAAATCAATTTCCTATCGGCAACATTTTGGTAGATACACTCCCCAGACGAGCCATTGACATACAAGCCCTGAACTCCTTTTTTAAGGAAATATTCTACCAAAGCCCGCACACGCTCCTGACTAATCTCACCTTGGTCATCATAGCAGGCATAAAAGGCCGGAATGACCCCTTCGTATTTTTTTAAATCTCTCATATTTTATTCTCCAATTTGATTGATTTTATCGTTTGTACTTATTAAAAATAGTTTCCATGATGGGCAATTGCAAAAATCCTAAGGCTGCAAAACCGACTAATACAAAAAGAGTAAAGCCTAGTAGCAACACAAATCCTGAACTAGAGAGGAAAAAGATGATTGCAGCTAATAAGGCTATCATCAAAAAAAACCACGGGAAATGCAAACTCACCATGATAAGACCCGTTTGCAACATATCTTTTATCGTCATTTCAAACTTAGCTGCCAAAGGGTAGACACATAAAAACAGCAAACTAGTAAAAATGATGACACCGATACAAGTTGCTTTTAACATTTGAAATGGTAGCGTCTCTTGTCGCCAAAAGAGCATGAGGTCAAATAGACTGATACCTACAATCAGCAACTCTAGCAAACCGAGTTTGAAACCAATTTTCCAGTTTTTTCTAAAAGCCTGCACATAGGTTGCTGTGACTTTTACGCGTCGCGAATCTTTTATGACAAACAAAGTCTGATACAAGCTCATCTTTGCAATACCAATCGTAACAATTGGCAAGCAGGACAGCAAAAAGAGCAAGTTCACAGTCACCAAATCTAATATTTTCTCACATATTCTCATAAAGAAATTATCTGTATCAAATATACTTCGTATTAACTGAGAACCTCTCTTTTCCATGGTTCTACCTCCTAATCAATTAGTTTAATCGTTGAGCAAAACTTTTACGACACATTTTTTGACCTTATCACCTTTAGCAGCAAATCTATTGGGCTGATGTGGTTCATTGGGCAAAAATGCAGCAAAATTCTGCTTGCCCAAATAAAGTGGATAGAGCTGCTCACAAGTCACAAATCCAATATCCTTCTTTTTATCATACGATTTTCTTACTTCTTTTACCCTTGTGCCATATTGAATGATTTCATGACCTGCCAAAAGAAAATGCAAATCCAAATAACGATGATGAAATTCAAATTCATCATTCTCTTCTTGATTAAGCTCATTTTCCTGCACAAACAGAAATACTTTTTCTCCGTCAATCTCATACCGTCCTGAATCATAATCGTTTACATCGTGCGTCAGGAGATAATCAATGGCACAATCCAAATGCTCATGGATACCTTTGTAGTGGGCGAGATTTTCTAATTCATCGAAAATCATTTGGTCGGCCTCCTTATCCTTTCACAGCTCCCATGGTAATACCTTGCGTGAAGGATTTTTGGAATATTAAGAAGACAGCTACAATCGGAACCGCTGCCATAGCAGCACCAGCCATAATCAAACCATAGTTGGTCGCCATTTCAGCTTGCATTGTTGCTACCCCTAATGAAATAGTTAGATTCTGCCGCGATGTCAGCATGACCAATTGCATAAAGTAGTCATTCCATGTGTTGATAAAGGTAAAAATGGCAAGGGCAGCAAAACCTGGCTTCACAATTGGAAAAGCTACATTCCAAAAAGTCCGAATTTCACCACAGCCATCAATCTTAGCAGATTCCAACAATTCCGTTGGGATATTTTCACTAAATTGCTTCATGAGGAAAACCCCAAAAGGCCAACCAACAAGAGGCAAAATAACTGCAGCTAGTGTATCATGAATTCCCATAAAGTTGACAATGCGGACCAAAGGAACCAGTACTACTTGTTTAGGCAGAGCCATGGCAGCGATAAAAGTTGCAAAAAGAATCCGCTGCCCATAGAAACGTTTTTTAGCCAGAACATAACCCGCTAAGGCAGAAGTAATGCAGACCAAAAACATGGTTGCTAGCGAGATAAAGACACTATTCCACATCCATTGCAGGGCTGGATTTTGCACCATCAGCTGTTGGAAATTTTCTAATGTTGGCATCTTAGGCCACCATTGAGGTGGAATGACAATCGTATCTGGCTGCGATTTGAAAGCCCCTGTTAAAATCCAATAGAAAGGAAAAACAAAGAGAACGGTCAACACCAAGAGAATAATCGTTGAAATTACCGTAAAGGCACTCATTTTTTTCTGTTTCATCTTGTCTCTCCTTTCTTTAATATTCGACATCATTTCCAAGAATCTTGAATTGGGCAAAGCTAATCAAAGCAATCATGATAGCTAAAAATACTCCCATGGTATTAGCATAACCATATTCAGATAACTTGAAGGCTTTTTCATACAGGTAATACATCAATGTACTGGTTGAATAGTTTGGTCCTCCAGATGTCAACAGCTGAATCAAGGCAAAACATTGGAAGGAATTGATTGTTGTAATGATTGCAATATACAGAGTTGTCGGCAAGAGGCTTGGCCATTTAATCTTCCAGAAAACTTGCAGTTCTGTCGCTCCATCAACACGCGCAGCCTCCACCAATGAATTGTCAATGTTTCCCATAGCAGCAATATAGAGAATAATGGGTTGTCCGACAGAAGTTGTCAGCAAAATCACAATAATCGCCATTAAAGCCCAATGCTTATCTCCTAGCCAGGAAATGTTTTGATTGATGACATGCCCTGACTTTAGTACAAAGTTTAAAATCCCTGACAGCGGGTCGTAAATCCATTTCCATACAACGGTTACCGCTACACTCCCTGTTACCACCGGCAGGAAGAAGACAAAACGGTAGAAAGAGCGTGCAATCGCATTTTGACTATAGGTCTGTGACGCTACAAACAAAGAAAACAGCACAACAATTGGCACTGAGCCAATCACAATAATCACCGTATTGATGAGAGATTTGATAAAGACTGGATCTTTAAACATTCGTGAGTAATTGTCCAATCCAACGAATGAAAAGGATGTCATAGAATAATTAAAGAAACTCGTTACAAATCCCATCACCATCGGCGCTAATACAAAGATAATAAAGAATAATAGAACTGGTGCTAAAAAGGCATAGGATACCAAGGTTTCTCTCATTCTTATTTTATTTACTTTCACATCAAGCACCTCGTTTAGATTAGAGGGGAACCAACTCTTTTAAAGCTTTTTGAGTTCTTTCCCGCTTTTATCCTTTTATAGAAATTCCCCTTTTCCTATTTATACATAACTGACGACAGAAAAAGGGGAGAATTCAATTACTTATTTTTGAGCTTTTTTAATGGTTTCATTTGCTTTTTCTGTAAAGGTCTTCAAAGCAGATTCAACTTTTTCGTCACCATTTGAAACAGATTGCAACATTGGGAACCAGAGCGTTCTCATTTCAGCAAATCCATCAATAGTGTTGTAGTATGGTGAGTAATATTTTGTCCAAGTGTTGATTGTTTCCATCCGTTTGTCATTATATAATTTTCCAAATGAGGAACGGACTGGGAAGGCACCTGTACGAACAACATTTTGTGGCCCCCACTTTTTATCATCAGCGATAAATTTGACCAATTTCTTAGCAGCTTCCACTTTCTTTTTATCTTTATTGTTAAAGATACCAAAACCGTTTACAAGGTATTCCAGAGCTGGTTTGCCATTGTCTGACGGGAATGGTACTTCAACAACTTCGACGCCACTGGCTTTCAAGAGTTTAGCTTGGATGCCTTTTTGCGCAGGTGCCCAAAGAACAGTATAAGAAGTTTGCCCATTTGCAAAGTTTTGAATATCTGCTCCACCATCGAATTGAGAGCCGTTTGTCATCAAACCATCTTTAATCCAACTAACTGCTTTATTTAGCCCTTTGACAAAGTTTGGACTGTCTGTTGTATATTTTGTCACTTTATCATCTGTAACAGAACCACTATACAAATTAGCAATAAAGGCACGTGTTCCTTGGTCACCACCTTGACCATTACTGAAGAGCGAGCCAGGAGTATACCCTTTAGCCTTTAAGGCTTTCAACACTTTTTCAAAATCAGCTGTTGTCCAACCTTCTTTTACAAGGTTTTCTACACCAGCTTCTTTCAGCATTTTCTTATTAAATGCCATATAAAACGGAGCAGAACTAATTGGATACATGTAAGCTTTATCACCAGCCTTACTTGCTTGAATGATTTGATCGTTGTTAACATCTTTGACGAAGTCATCAGTAAAGAGATCGTTCAATTCTGCCAATTTACCATTTTTACCATATTGAATAATCCGTCCTGGTGCGTCAAACAGCACATCTGGCGCTGTTCCTGCTTCAATAGCTGTTGTAATTTTTTCTGGACCAGATTTGAAGTCAATAGTTTCTAATTTCACTTTAATATCTGGATTGGCTTTTTCAAAGGCTTTGATAATTTCTTTTTCATACGTACCAACACCGTCGCTGGCCTTTTTTTGCGTGAAAACTGGAAAAGCCCACCAAGTAATCTCTGTCTTGCCAGAAGAATTTCCTGAATCAGCTGATTTATTTGAACCACCTGAATTTCCACATGCTGCCAACGATAAAATAGCAGCCCCTGCAAACAACGAACAAAGTATTTTCTTCATTCTCATATTTTTTCTCCTTTTATTGTCATCCTTTTTAAGATAAAATTGTTCCTACTTTTCACTTACTGCTGCAACAAAACGCTCTGTAATTTCTTTTGGACGCGTAATGGCACCACCTACTACAATTCCTCTAACACCTAGGTCATGAATGGTTTTCGCTTCACTTGGGTAGTGAATTTTTCCTTCCGCGATAACATCCAAACCTGCATCACACAATTTTTTTACCAAATCAAAATCTGGTCCCTCGCATTGCAGACTATAAGAGGTGTAACCTGACAAAGTTGTCCCTACAAAGTCCACACCTGCTTCTGCTGCAGCCACACCCTCTTCAAAGGTGCTCACATCTGCCATGAGCAATTGATGAGGATATTTTTCCTTCACTCGCTTGATGAAATCCGCAATCTTTAAACCATCAAAACGTTCCCGCTTTGTACCATCAAAAGCAATTACTTCAATATCCAGAGCTGCTAGTTCATCAATTTCTCGCATCGTTGCGGTAATAAATGGCTCTTGAGGTGGATAATCCCGCTTGATAATGCCGATGATCGGCAACGAAGTAACCTCTTTAATTTCCTTAATATCCCGAACACTATTAGCTCGAATGCCAACAGCTCCTCCTTGTTCAGCCGCTTTTACCAAAAGGGGAATAATCCCACCTGCTTCAGTATATAGCGGTTCGTGTGGCAAGGCTTGACAGGAAACAATGATGCCATTTTTTATTTTGGCAATCAGCTCGTCTTTTGTCATTTGTGCCATAGACAGCCTTCTCCTTTGCTATTGTAGATCGATTTTTAAAGCGCTTTCAATCTCACGGTGTTATTATAACCATTTTTTGAAGCGCTTTCAACAATATCTGAGATTTTGGTTCTAATTTCTAATAATAATTACTTTTCTCTTAAATCTTGAAAGTAGTTTCAACCAGAACGATAGCTCTGTTAACATGACGCTATAATCATTGCGGATTGCCTCTGAGGTATACAAAGACTGCATCTCTGCGAATGCTATCTCCCCCCCCAAGAATTGTCTAGAATGGAGACCCTATAATGGAATTAGCAAGGGGGAATGCTTTTTTCAAGAGTATCATCCAGAGCCGCCTTTGAATAAAAGTTTAAAATTTTCTCAGTGCTGGTGTTCTTTTCGGTATTGTCCTGGCGTCCATCTAAACATCTTCTCCTATCTACACGTATGCCAATTTACGAGGTAGCACAAAGTGTTGGATTTTCAAATAAAACTTACTTTTATGACAAATATCGTACCTATTTTGGACATTCTCCAAAAGACGAACGCAAATAAAAGGCAGAGACAATATTATCCCTGCCTTATTTTATAATAGCAAAAAGCTTTTGACGTAGTAGCTAATATCTAAATACTTCTTTAAGGTTACAGCAAAGCAAACCACTCCTTAGTCATTTTTCAAGCTTAGATGAGTATTTTTGATGAAAACTGCGTTTCTCTTCATTCACCACTTTGACAGCCCGAGAGGCTATTGAACAACTTTGCGAAGTTGAAACTACTAACTAAAAATTTTCAAATATTAGTTCTATCTCGCTTTTTTATTTTTACGACAAATCAGCACTTAAAACAACTCTTTGTAAAGAGCAATCGTTTCTTCTAAGGTTGGCATAAATGGATTTCCTGGTGCACAAGCATCAATGAGTGCATTTTTAGAAAGGTATTCAAAGTCAAATTCCTCTTCTTTAATGTCCAGTTCTGTCAATTTTTTCGGAATGCCCACAGTTGCTGATAATTTTTCAATTTCAGAAATGGCATAATCAGCGCATTCTTTATCACTTTTACCTTCCGTATGCAAACCAAGAGCTTTTGCAACATTTCGGAATGCTTCTGGCACACGTTTTGCATTTTCACGCTCTACAACTGGTAAAAGCATGGCACAACAAACACCGTGAGGAAGATTGTAAACTGCTCCAAGTTGATGAGCCATAGAGTGTACATAACCTAGCCCAGCATTATTAAAGGCCATACCACCTAGGAAAATCGCATTAACCATAGCTTCACGTGCTTCAATGTCATGGCCATTTTCAACAGCACGAGGTAAAAATTCTTTAATTAACTCAATTGCACCAATAGACAATTTTTTCGTTACATTATACGCACCTGGTGTTACCAAAGCTTCAACCGCATGTGTAAGAGCATCCATACCTGTTGCAGCTGTCAAAGCTTTTGGTTTTGAAATCATCAATTCTGGATCATTTACTGACAGGAGTGCAAGGCTATTCTTATCAACCATAACCATTTTCACTTTACGCTCTTCGTCAGTAATAACATAGTTAATCGTGATTTCAGCTGATGTTCCTGCTGTCGTATTGATTGCTACAACCGGCAAGCCTTTTTCTTTTGATTTGTGAACACCTTCGTAATCTTGCGGACGCCCGCCATTCGTTGCAAGAATTGAAATACTACTTGCAGCATCTTGTGGCGAACCACCACCAAGTGAAATAATAAAATCACAATTATTATCTCGCAAAACAGCTAAACCATCTTCAACATTTTTAACAGTTGGATTTGGCTCAACATCACTAAAAACGACATACTCAATGCCTTCCTTATCAAGTGGTGCAGTTACCTTAGGTAAAATGTCACTGCTTGCAATATAATGGTCTGTCACCAAGAGAGCTTTCTTATACCCCAACTCTTTGATATGACCACCTATTTCATTAATCACACCACAACCAATAAGATTAACTGATGGAACATAAAATACTGACATTATATTTCCTCCTTATTTTTTATAAATATCATCTATTTTAGAAACCGCTTACACAACTATATTATAACACTCATAATGCTTTTTGCAACATCAACTTTTCATTATTTTAGTATCAAATTTACAGATTCAAAACTTATCAGTCTATTATGATATTTTAGGGCAAAGAGAAGTATAAGATTTTCTGTATCCACAATGACATCGTCCCTATCAAATACCAACAATTGAAACATGACCGCCCTCCTTTTTTCACAACTAGTTTACAGGAAAACGCATACAATATTAAGCAAGAGAAAGGACACTCTCTCCAAATAGAAAAATCTCCCTACAAAAGCAGGGAGATGGTGACTGATAAACTGATTTATGTTTAAAAATCTGAATACATTGTCTGTACAATGACGAACGATTCAAATTAGAACAAACTTTACTGTCTATTTACGACGTCCTGGACGTTCTGCATAGCCATAGTAGGCATCAGCCATAATTTCTTCCATGTCAGTAACTATTGGCAAGCGTGGATTTGCTGGTGAACATTGGTCTTCATAAGCAAGAACGGCAATATCATGTAAGCTATCTTTCCAAGTTTTTTCATCAATACCTTGATCTTTAAAGTTCATCTTGATACCAACCGCTACACCAAGGTCATAAACAGCTTTGGCATACGCTTCAACCGCTTCTTCTGGTGTTGAGCAAGGAAGACCTAGCATACGAGCAATATCTTGGAATTTTTCATCAGCTTTCCAGTAGTTGTACTTAGGCCATGTTGTAGTTTTAGATGGACGAGTTCCATTGTAACGGATAACATAAGGAAGTAAAATAGCATTTGTACGTCCGTGAATGGTGTGGTGAACAGCACCAATCTTATGCGCCATTGAGTGACTCATTCCAAGGAAGGCATTTGCAAAGGCCATACCAGCCATTGTAGAGGCATTATGCATCTTTTCACGGGCTTCTGGGTCAGCCGTTTTTACAGATTTTTCCAAGTATTTAAAGACCAACTTAATAGTTTGAAGGGCAATACCATCTGTATAGTCATTAGCAAAGTTTGAAGTATAGGCTTCTGTAACGTGAGTTAGAACATCCATACCTGTATCTGCTGCGATAAATGCTGGAACAGATTCTACCAAAGCTGGGTCAACAATTGCAATAGTTGGTGTCAATGCGTAGTCAGTGATAGGGTATTTACGATTATTTGCCTTATCAGAAATAACTGCAAACGGTGTTACTTCTGAACCTGTACCAGATGTTGTTGGAATACCGATATATTGTGCTTTCTTACCAAGTGATGGGAATTTGAAGGCGCGTTTACGGATATCCATGAATTTTTGAACGAGGTCACCGAAGTCAACGTCTGGCTGTTCATAGAACATCCACATACCTTTAGCTGCATCCATTGGTGAACCACCACCAAGGGCAATGATAGTGTCTGGTTCAAACGAGCGCATTACTTCAACACCACGACGAACTGTTGTGATATCTGGATCTGGTTCAACATCTGAGAAAACTTGAATCGTGACTTTGTTTTTACGAAGATTCAATTGGTCAATCACACGTTGTACAAAACCGAGTTTTTCAATTGATTTATCGGTAACAATCATGACACGTTCGATACCTTCGCAAGTTTGAAGATATTGAATTGAGTTACGTTCGAAGTAGATTTTTGAAGGAACTTTAAACCATTGCATATTATTTCTACGTTTCCCTACTTTCTTGATGTTAAGAAGGTTGATAGCTGATACGTTATCACCAACTGAGTTGTGTCCGTATGAACCACATCCAAGTGTTAATGATGGAATGAAGGCGTTGTATACATCACCGATACCACCAAAGGTAGATGGAGAGTTCCAGATAATACGCATTGCCTTTATTTCCGTACCGAAACGTTTTGCAAGAGCTTCGTCTTTTGTATGGATAGCAGCTGAGTGTCCTAGACCATTAAATTCAACCATTTGACGAGCTTTTTTAAGTCCATCTTCAGTATCTTCAGCTTTCAAAACCGCAATAACAGGTGATAATTTTTCACGAGTCAATGGTTCTTTAATTCCAACTTCTGCACATTCAGCGGCCAAGATATTTGTACCTTCTGGTACTTTGAATCCTGCTTGCTCAGCAATCCATGTAGCTGGTTTACCAACAATATTTGGGTTCAATTTTGCACCAGCGCAGTTCTTGCTGTTGGCTTTTGCACCAAAACAGAATTCTTCCAAAAGCGCTTTTTCTTTCTTGTTGACAAAGTAAGTATGGTAAGATTTGAATTCTTCTACAAATTCATCATAGATTTCTTTATCAATGATCACGGCTTGCTCAGATGCACAGACCATACCATTATCAAATGATTTGGACATCACGATATCATGTGCTGCTTGGCGGATATTTGCTGATTTTTCAACGTAAGCTGGAACGTTACCAGCACCAACTCCAAGAGCAGGTTTGCCGCATGAATAGGCAGCTTTTACCATGGCGTTCCCACCAGTCGCAAGGATTGTTGCAATCCCTTCGTGGTTCATCAAAGCTGTTGTTGCTTCCATAGATGGCTGTGTAATCCATTGAACACAGTTTTCAGGTGCACCTGCTGCAATCGCTGCATCACGTACGATTTGTGCCGCATGAGCAGAAGATTCTTGAGCAGATGGGTGGAAAGCAAAGATAATTGGATTCCGCGTTTTCAACGAAATCAATGATTTAAAAATCGCTGTTGAAGTTGGGTTGGTCGTTGGAGTGATTCCGCAGATTACTCCGACCGGTTCAGCAATTTTCGTTAAACCTGTAATAGGATCATCTTCAATCACACCAACAGTTTTAACACCACGCATATTGTTAACAACATGTTCGCAGGCAAAAAGGTTTTTTGTTGCTTTGTCTTCAAAGACACCGCGACCTGTTTCTTTAACAGCATGTTCTGCTAAGATACCATGTGCATCAAGAGCAGCAACTGAAGCTTTTGCAACAATGTAGTCTACTTGTTCTTGATTTAATTTTCTCATTTCTTCCAGAGCAACTAGCCCTTTTTGAACGAGTTCGTCAACATGCTTTTCAGCAGCTAACTTTTTTTCTTCGGGAGTTAATGTTTTTTTATCAGCCATGTGTTCCTCCAATGGTTTTTAGGATTTTTATAAATCCTTTGTTAATTTTTTCACAAGATTATTATACCTTATTTTCTTTCTCTTGTAAACACTTTCAAGTAAACTTCACAAACTTTTTCTTTTATATTGTGAATTTATTTCAAAACATGAGTTTTCTATTATATTTAAAAACATTGTTTGTGAAGTTTAAAACTTAAAATTATATATTTCACATACTTTTTCAAGATTTCCAAAAAAAGTTATGTAAAAAAGAGCATTTTTGCTGTGTATTCCTACATCCTCGTTCTACCCTACTATCTTTTTACAGCACACAAAAGTCATGAATCGCAAGGCAATCCATGACTTCTAATTATTACTATTATTTCTTCACTGTTCCTTTTTTCACAGCTTCATCAATGGCTTGTTTGACGGTTTGAGCATAGAGTTCACCGCCTTTGGTGATTGTTGTTGTCTCCGAGCCAAAGTGCACATAGTCAGTTCCATACCAAATTTCTGGGTGTTCGATAGCAGTTTGATACCAATCCGCTACAAATACATAATCGTATTTTTTCGCCAATTCCAATTCATACTGACGTGTTTTGACTGCCAAGCTAGAAGCGTTATGTGCTGTCCGACCATCATACGGCGTCACTAAAACCAAACGATGTCCTTTTGGTAATTTCTCAATAAATTGATTGAGCAAACTTTCGTAGTTATCAACCGTATTAGTTCCTAAGGCTAAGACCACTGTCTCCAGAAGTACTTTGTTTGAAATATCAGTTTGATAGACTTGCAAGCCCGATTCTAAGTTTCGACTGACTGCTGCATCCACTTGAATTTCCGGCATAGCCTGCTTGAGCCATTCACTTGCTCGCAAAGCTACCGAATCTCCGATAACTGTCATACCCTTTGCTACGTTGTATTGACTGGCACTCACATTATCAGCTTGGGTACGAGTAATCTGCATTTTACTGTCAGCTTGATTTAACCCATTGACGAGCAAATTTTCTTCAAAGGCACCAATTTTCGGAGTAGTCATGATCATGACAAAAGCAACCAGTGTTAATGGAATCAAACTATAAAATACAGGCGTTGTGATTTGCTTGATGTCCATCTTCAAGCCAAATATTTTTGGCTCTCTACCTGCTAATGTCGGCTCTAACAGATAGAAAGAGAAAGCCGCCAAGGCAAAGGAAAGCACGGTTGTCAATAGAACTGCCCATCCATTACCCATCAATTGGGAAAAGATGATGTAAAACGGCCAATGGAACAAATACACGCCATAGCTCGTATCTGCAATAAATGTGATAACGGGCGGCTCATCAACATGCGGTGTCTTCTCATGAAGCACACGCGTTGCCAAAATCATCACGACTGAAAATACCGTTGCCAAAAGGAAACCAAACAGATAAGTCAATAAATTATCAAATCTCAGGAGGAACGTTAATAACAGCAAAGCTGCAAAACTACCACCAAGTAGATAAAAGGTCTTTTTCAAATCAAGCGCCTGCTCCATTTTACGAAAAGGTGCTCCCAAATCACTCACACCCGAAAGTGTCGCTAAGATACTTCCTGCAAAAAACGGGAAGATATGCGTGAAACTTGAAAAGTAAATCACAGAAAAGTTTGAAGAGAAGAAACTTCTGACAAACATAGAGAGAAAACTAATCAAGAATAAAGCAGATGATAAAAGAAAGATAATCCCTCGAAATTGCCCAATGGTTTTACTTTTCTTAGCTAAATACCATGTTGCTAAGCCCCATAAAATATAGTAGTGCATTTCCAACGCCAAGCTCCATGTGTGCACAAAGAGATGTTGGATAAATTGACTCTCGTAATTTCCACCAGACAAAATTTCATAAAAATTTGTCACAAAGCCGAGCACAGCAGCGATTTGCGTCCCAATACCAGCCACAAAATCCTTCCGAATCAACAGGGTAAAGGGCATGACAATCAAAATCATAAAGACAAGCGGTGGCACAATCCGATAAAAGCGACGTCTCAAGAATCCTTTAACATCAATGTCTTTGTCTCTGGCAAATTCATCAATTAAAAGGGACGTAATCAAAAAGCCTGAGAAAGTAAAGAAAATATCCACACCAATAAACCCACCAGGAAAAGCTTTCTGGAAGAAATGATAGAGCAGAACTAGGAGTAACCCTGTAATCCTCACTAATGAAAACCATTTAATGCGCATTTTGATAAATCCCCTGTTTAAACATTCCCTTGTAGACAACATTATTTTCTGTTGTTAATTTGCCTTGCCCCTCAGGCTGTCCATTCACAAAGTTGCCTTCGTACTTCCAGCCAGCTTTAGCTGTAAAAGTTCCTTTCCCATTGAAAGTTCCATTTTTAAAATAGCCTTTATAAACATCACCATTCTTAAAAGTCAATGTTCCTTGACCATTCATTTTCCCACGGACGAGACTGCCATTATATTTGATTGCTCCTTTATCCAAGGTCAATGCCCCTTGACTGGGAATACCTGATGTAAAAGCCACCATCGCTGATAGGACAATAACCGTTACTGCTAGCAATTCCAAGTTATGCCTTGTGAGATAAATTTTGTACTTTTCGTAAAATTCTTTTAATGTGTCCATTCTTTCCACTAATCTTCGCTCTTTATGCGCTCAATCCATTTCTGACAACCTGCCAAAACAAGCCGGTAAGTCTCGTCAAAATCACTTGTGTACCACGGATCTGGCACACTTTTCTCTTCAAATTGGAATACTTTCTCCAGATATTTTCCCGGTGCGATTTTCCTCAAATCTTGAAAATTGGATTTATCCATTCCGATAATATAATCAAAGTCTACAAAATCCTGCTGTGAAATTTGTTGAGAAGTTTTGCTTTTATCGTAAGGAATGGCATATTTCTTAAAAATCGCCTGCGTTCCAGAGTGGATTGGATTGCCATGCTCCCAGTCTGAAGTCGCCCGACTTTCAACATAAACATCATCTGTCAAATCTTTCATCACAAACTCTGCCATCGGACTGCGACAGATATTTCCCAAGCAAACAAACACAATTTTCTTCATAGCATAGACCTCTTTACTATTATAACAAAATCTAAAAAAATAGGAATTTAAACCCTTGAGATTTTTTCAATTCTTTATAAATCTCAAAAAAGCCGCCGATTGGGCGACTCTTATAGGGAGATTATTATGAAAAAGAAAAGTTTTTAGGAGTTCAAGTTAAGCTTCTCTCAACTTGTAATTATAGTATACCGATGCTGACTTAAATTTTTCTTAAAGATTTTTCTTTTTTCTAAAAAATTTTAAAGAAATTCAATTTGAAGATTGTGCCACTTCTTCTGCCAATCTTTTTTCTGTATTCTCATATTATAGAGCTGTCTCCTGTCTGCATCTTCTAGGAAATGCGGAGTCGGCTGAACACGAAAATGGAGGATGTCGTCTAAACCATAGGGAGCAAACAACTCCAACTGGTCGTTGTCCAATAAGCGAAGCCCAATTGCTGTACAGCGTTCTGGGTACTTGCTCATAGCATCTCTAGAATCTCGATAAGGTTCTGTATTAGGATTGTGAATATGCATATAAACCTGGTTTTTCAGCTCCCAACTATAGTTTGGATAGTTTTCTTTCAGTTTTGTCTCGATTTTAAGGGTTTCTTCATAAGAAATAGCTGGATCAAAGAAAATTACATCAACGTCTGTCTCTTTATCAAATCCCGGTTGATTTGACAAATAATTCTAGATAAAATTTCGTACACTGCCAGCAGCCAACCAACTCTCTTTTAGCTGCAAACTGCGAATCATTGTTAAAATCGTCATCAAATCTTTATCTGCCGTGAACTGTTTTAAAATATCCTGCTCTGCTATTTTCATAAATCCTACTTTTCCAAATATTCATAACCCAAATGCTCGTAAGCCTTACGGGTTGCCACGCGCCCTGTTCGAGTTCGCATAACAAAGCCTTTCTGGATCAAATAAGGCTCATACATATCTTCAACTGTTTCTCGTTCTTCAGCGATATTAACCGAAAGAGTTCCCAGACCAACCGGACCACCACCATAAACCTCAATCATGGTTTTAAGAATCTTCTGATCTACATAATCCAGCCCTTCTTGATCCACGTCCAGCATTGATAAAGCCTGATCAGTGATATGAGCATCAATCAAGCCATCTCCCATGATTTGAGCAAAATCTCGTACGCGTTTAAGAAGCCGATTGGCAATCCGAGGCGTACCCCGGCTGCGCAGTGCCAATTCCTCAGCTGCTTCATGCGTAATCTCCATTTCAAAGATGTCTGCCGTCCGCTCCACAATCTCGGTCAAGTCTGCTTCTGCATAATATTCCATGTGACCAGTAATCCCGAAACGTGCGCGTAGAGGATTTGACAGTATACCTGCCCGCGTTGTTGCTCCAATCAAAGTAAACGGTGGCAAGTCCAAGTGAACACTACGGCTCGCCTCACCCGTTCCAATCATAATATCAATGTAAAAATCTTCCATAGCGCTATAGAGCACCTCTTCAACAGACATAGGCAAGCGATGAATCTCATCAATAAAGAGAACATCTCCCGGCTCCAAATCGTTCAAGATTGCTACCAAATCGCCCGCTTTCTCAATAACTGGACCCGAAGTTTGCTTGAGATTGACTCCCAGTTCATTGGCAATGACGAAAGCCATAGTGGTCTTTCCCAACCCTGGAGGTCCAAAAAGCAATGTGTGATCTAGCGCCTCATCTCGCAGTTTAGCTGCCTCAATGAAAATTTTCAATTGATTTTTGACCTTGTCTTGACCGATGTATTCTCGTAAATACTGGGGACGCAATGTGCGCTCTACGAGCTCCTCGTCTCCCATCAATTCATTATCCAAAATTCTACTCATAACTACTATTATAACAAAAAATCAGGTTAGTAAGTTAGTTTGAACTTAGGTTTTACAAATAGAAATTGAAGGGAGTGTTATTATGAAAAAGACTAGAAAGTCTTTATTTGATAATGCTGGATATCTCAAATAAAAAACGACAGACAAATAATCTATCGTTTCAATATATCGTGTTATTTAGTTGTTGCATGATAAATCGTTGTGCTGGTAAAAATCTCACTCGCTTTTAAGATAACATCTGCTTTCAAGTCGCTATGAATCGCATCAGGAAGTGCCTGAGTTTCCAGAGCTAAGCCGTTGTGCTGGATCATGGGATGTCCATTTAAAATGACCGTATCATCTACAAAATTTGCTGAATAAGTCACTAGACATGGCGCACTTGTTTTAAACGTCAAAAAGCGACCTGACTTCGGATCGTACAAAGAACCAGCCCTATCCTCTTGCTTGTTTAAAGCAAATGGATGATCTAAACCTGATACAATCTGAATCTGCTCATCTTGATCTGCAAAAATATCTTTAAAAGCCACACCTTTCATTAAGTCTTTGACAAAATCTCGCTCTGAATCTGACATTTTAGCAGGCACACCGTCCGGTGCGATTGGAAATACCCCTAAGGTATTTAGCTGCAATACACAATTGTCAATCGGTTGACTGAAATCGCCCGATAAATTGAAATAACTGTGATTGGTTGGATTGACCAAGGTATCCTTGTCCGTCTGGACTTGGTAAGAAACTTCTAATTCGCCTATCTCCGTTAAAGTATAAGAAACCCAGACTTTCAGATTTCCCGGAAAACCACCCGTTCCATCTGCACGTTCGGTATAGAAAGTGACGCCTTCATTTGTGACTTCCTCAACTTGAAAAATAGCACTGTCCCAGCCAGTAGAACCGCTATGATTGCAATTTTCTGCGTTGTTGACTTCTAACTGATAGGTTTCGCCATTCAGCTCAAACTGTGCTTTTGCAATCCGTCCTGCAACTGGTCCGACGCTTGCACCATATTTAGGGCTGTTGCCTACATAGGCATCAAAATGATCAAACCCCACCACGATATTTGCAAATTCAAGATTTTTGTCCGGAGTGACATACTCTAAGACAGTCGCACCATAAGTCATGACTTTCAAACGATAGCCCAAGTCATTTTCAAATGTGTAAGCAACAATATCTTTTCCTTGAAATGTTCCAAAAATAGCTTCTTGATAAGATTTCATACAACTTTCCTTGTTTTTATTACAAATTTATGTTTTCCTCTTTTAAATCTCTAGCTTTTCCGTCCACGAAACGGCTGTTTCACGTAAAACATGATTCAAGTCTTCAATATTTTGACGCCCCGTTTCATCAAGCCAAGCTTTGGCTGCTTCTGCTCCTTGATTAGCAAAGACGGTAACAGCTTCTTTCCAAGTCGCACGACCGCAAAGGACTCCATTGAATTGAGAACCTGCTTCATACGCCACTTTGAGCGTTTCCTGGAAAAGCTCTGCGCTAACTCCAGCACTCAGGAAAATAAAGGGCAGGTGAGTTGCATCAGACTGCTCTTTGAAAAATGTCTTGGCTTCCGCGAGGCTGTAGACAGGTTCAACCCCACCTTTCGTAAACCCTTCGACAAAATTCATATTGACCGGTACTTCCACTTTCAAGACATCAACATTGTAGCGCGGATCTGAAAAGAGCTTCATGGCTTCATTGACTTTGTGTGGTTTTACTTTCGCATAATCTGCATCTACTACACTAGCACGCTTCCTATCATAAGTCAAGATTTCAAGGAAGTAAGGAATGTCTTCTGCCACACATTCACTTCCTACACGTTCAACCCAGGCTTGTTTGATGTCGTTGATTTCAGGCTTATCATCTACATCATAGTAAATCAAAACTTTGACTGCGTCAGCGCCTAACTCTTTCATGCGTTTAACCGACCAATTTGGTAGCAAGTCTGGCAGGCGCCCTTCTGTTGTCGCATCATAACCTGTTTTTTCATAGGCAACAATAAGACCGCATTCTGCTGCACGTAATTTGGTAGCAGGTACACCGAATTCTGGATCCAAAAGGATAGAAGTAGCATACGGAGTCAACTGACTGGAAATCAATTGTTTAAATTCAATGAGCGCTTCATTTCCTGATACAGCATGTGCGCCACTTGCCAGCATTTTTTTCAACGAACCTCTCTGGTCAATCGCCAAAGCTCCAATAATGTCATTTTCATCTGAAAGATTCTTTAAGTGTGCTAATTTTTCGTGACTAATCCTTAATTTTTCCATGGATTCCTTCCTATTCTTTGTCAAATGAGTGAATGATAACACCCTGCACAACACGGTTGACGGTGCCTGTCGGAGACGGTGTGTCTGGACGATTGTTCACTTTGAGGGCTGTCAACAAGGCAAATAATTGACCATAAACAATATAAGGGAATACGCGATAAACATCATCTGCTAGCTGTTGACTAGAAAAAATGACTTGTTCAACATTTTCCAAATCTTCTTTTTGATCTGTCAATAGAATCACCTTGCGGGCAATCTCATCTCCGGCTACTTCTCGTACTAAGTCAAGGTCGTATAATTTGGTGTAGGAATCTGTCGAGCCAAACACCACAACAACCGTCTTTTCATTCACTAACGACTTTGGACCGTGACGGAATCCGACTGGGCTTTCATACATCGTTGCCACTTGTCCTGCTGTCAATTCTAAAATTTTCAGCTGAGCTTCATGCGCCAAGCCAAAGAAGGGACCTGCTCCTAAGTAAATGACACGGTTGTAATCTAAGGAAACAATCTCTTGAATCGCTTCTGCTGAGTCCAGCACTTCTTGACTCAATGTCATCAATGCAGAAACTTTTTCGGCTTTTGCAGCCAAATCTGCTTTGTCAAAGACGAGCAAAGCTGTCAACATCATAGACGTAAAGCTCGATGTCATGGCAAAGCCAGCATCATTTGACGGTGCAGGTTGGAGCAAGAGCAAATTGCGTTCGTCACCGTGTGCTTGCTGGGCTAATTTGCCTTCTGCTGCACATGTAATCGTGATTTGGTAAAGTTCCTCAACTATGTCTTTTGCCAAGTCAACTGCCGCAACACTCTCTGGTGAATTGCCACTACGGGCAAAAGAAACCAAAATAGTTGGTACTTCCTTGTGCAGATAAGCAAGCGGATTAGCGACAACATCTGTCGTTGCAATGGCATTAAAGTTCCACTTGCGCTCATCGTAAATCTTTCTGAAATAAGGCAAAAGGGTCTCTCCGACATAAGCTGATGTCCCAGCCCCTGTCAAAATAACCTTGATATAATCATACTTTTCATCAATATTATTCAGAAAAGCAGCAATCTCATCAGCTTGCGCTTTATAATTTTCAAAAGCTGTCTGCCAAACTTGCGGCTGTTGATAGATTTCCCGTGTGGTGATTTCCGCACCTAATTCAAGCAAGTCTTCCTTTGTATAATCTAGCATGGTTCTCCTTTCTGCTTTGCAATGCTAACTAAAAGAAAGGGAGTGGGAAAATGATGATTTCAAAGAAATCCATTTTCTTGCCCCAGCCCCCTTAGTTATACAGATTGCTCATTGAAGCAATTCAAGCAAGGACGTGTTTTTCAGCGACTATTAGCTAGACACTCCTTTATTCATCTTCGTCATCGTTCATTTCTGCTAATACATCATTGACTTTCACGATGTATTTGTTCGCTTTTTCGATATATTTTGCTTCAACGCCAGTCAGGGCAGAATTGATAAATTCAATCACCATTGGCATATTCATCCCTGCATAAAGTTCAATTTGGAGTCCTTCCAAAATCAGACGGCTAACGACATTGCAAGGCGTTCCACCAAGCAGGTCGGCAAAGACGATATAATCATCTAAATCTTTTACAGTTGCTGAAAATTTAGCAGTAAAATCGTCTATTCCTTCTTCTGGAAGCAGGGGAACTGTATGAATGAAGTCCAGTGGCCCCATAATCATTTCGGTGCTTTTCTTCAATTCTTCACAAAAGCGACCGTGACTGACCAATACAAGTTGTTTTGTCATTTATAGAGAAGCTCCTTTTAAACACCTAAGATTGGTGTATGAGTAAAGTGTGAAAATGCAGAAACACCAATTGCAATAATAATCACGATAAAGATTGCTTTTGTTGAATTCATACCTTTCTTACCAAGTAGCCAATAAACAAAACCTGTAAACAATGCTGGCACCAAACGTGGGAAGATTTTATCCAATGTTTCTTGAAGATTGAAGGTGACACCACCGAAGCTTTGTGTATAGGTAAACTTAAAGTTAATCATCGTAGCAATCAAAGCAGCCACCATGAAAACACCAAGAACTGTTGCAGCATCTGTGATGGCAGACAATTTGTCCTGCATGGTTGTAACTAATTTCACCCCTTCTTTGTGGGCAAATTCTAATTGTTTCCAACGGAAGACATTGATTGCGATTGTCACAGCTATCCAAAGGAAAATTCCAAGAGGATTGCCTTCAACAGCAAGTCCAGCAGCCAGACCACCCATAATAGCAGGAATAGTAGAACCAAAAATCGCATCGCCAATCGCTGCAAATGGCCCCATTAAACCAGTTTTAATCCCTGTAACGGTATCTTTAGCCGCAACTCCTTCATTTTCTTCAAGTGCTAAGTCAATCCCTGTTACTAAAGTATGGAAAAAGTTAGATGTGTTGAAGAATTGCGTATGTGTCCGCATCATTTCCTTTAATTCTGGCGTACCGTCTCCATATATCTTGCGCAATTGCGGCAAAATCATATAAAGATAGCCTGACGCTTGCATACGCTCGTAGTTCCAACCCCATTGGAAAGTAAAGAGACTACGACGGTTGATTTGTTTAAAATCTTCTTTTGTTAATTTGTAATTAGAGTTCGTCATCGTCAATTTCCCCACTTTCTGATTGTTCTGCAGCAACAGTCACGACTTGTTTATTAGTCGCATTTTTAT
The DNA here is from genome assembly GCF_001814695.1 of Streptococcus sp. HMSC066E07. NCBI lineage: Bacteria > Bacillati > Bacillota > Bacilli > Lactobacillales > Streptococcaceae > Streptococcus > Streptococcus sp. HMSC066E07. The sequence continues at coordinate 35,065 of NZ_KV817446.1, read as the reverse complement.
AGTTGATTGTTGCCAAGGCAAAGCCAATAATCGCAATCCCAATCATTGGTAGGCCTTCAAATTTTGCACCCCCAAGAGCTGTAGCGATTTGTTTGACAGCTCCTGAAGCAGCTGCCAATGTTGAAATATAGTCAAAAACAACTTTCAACATAGCTGTAATGGCAAAACCTAAACCAAGATAATGAAGATTTTTCTTGACCGGAAGGTAACGAAGCAAAATTGCAAAACCGACACCAGGAAGCATTTTACCTGCAAGAATCAATCCATCTGCAATCCATTGTGCATTATTGGCAAGCCAGTCTGAGAAGGCTTTTACAGCGTCTCCACCGAGCCACAAAGCCAGAAATACTGGAAGGGCACGTGAAAGTCCCCACGGAATGGCACCGAGTAAGTAATTGCGTTCAATGCCTTTGTAGTCAAACTTTTCAACCGCTGCATCAATACGATGTGCAAAGTAAGTCGTAGAGAAACGTCCAAGAACGTCTGTATAAACCAGCAAGGCTGCTACCGGAACGGCAATAGCTGAAATAGCGAGTTCTGATTTCATACCTGTTGCCACAGAGAATGCTGTTGCAAGAACCGCACCAGAAGTTGCGTCAATCCGAGAGGCACCACCGAATGTACCAACCCCAAGCACAACGAGTTGGAGACTACCACCAATAAACAAACCAGTCTTCAAATCTCCCATGACCAGACCAGTGATAAAACCTGCAAAAACAGGGGAGCCAGCTGATGAGTTAATCGTCAACTCATCCAAAATTTGATACGCTGAATATAGCGTCAGTAAGAGAATTTGCCACCATTGTATCATAACAATGACCTCCTAAATTTATTTCAATAATTTCATAAAGTCTTCAACTGGATCATTTGGAACCATTTGAGCCGTTAGAGTTACACCTTTTTCATGCAACTTGTTAAATACTACCACGTCTTCATCTACCACGTTAATTGAGCGTGTGATAGAACGCGTTTCAGGTGTTTGCGACATATTGCCTACATTGAGTGTTTCAATTGGCACACCTGCTTCTACTAATTTCAAAAAGCGGTCCGGTTTTTTCGCAACAATGAGCAGACGTTGACTATCATATTTGCCTGCTAAGATATTTTCAGCTGCTCTTGCGACTGGCAAAATACTCAATTTCACACCAGCTGGTGTTGCCAGCTTCAAGCCGCTTTTTTCAATAGCATTTTCTGCTACTTCATCATCCACGACCATAATCCGTGAAATATTGAGCTTAGTAGTCCAAAGATTAGCTACCTGTCCATGAATCAAACGTCCATCGATTCGATTCCCTACGATTGTCATAAATTTACCCCCTTTATCGTTTTAAATGTAGGTTTGTGAACTAAATGAATAAATTCGCTGTATTTCCCTTCGGTTTCAAAAATGATAATTCGATTTTGTCCGAGTTTTAACAAACTATGTGGAATATAAAGCGATAAGGTCGGTCCGACGTCCCAGAAGCGCCCAATATTGACACCGTTGACAAAGACAATTCCTTTGCCAAAGTGGGTCAAATCAATATACGTATCTTTAAGCACTTTCAATTCGACATCAAACGCATAGAAAGCCGGCTGGTTTTCATGCCATTCTTTCGTGAAATCAATTTTTTCTGGATGCTTGAAATTCAGCACGTACTGTTTCCAATGGAGCATAAAGTGCAAATCCTTGCAGACTCCAGTCCGAATGCCCTTGTGTTGCGTCTCTGCCAACAGTTTGTGCCCATAATTGACGCGCCCCATATTTTCCATCAAAATATCAATCTGATGCGTGGATTGCTTCTGCCTAGGAACAAAGATATCTTCACCAATTTCTGTCTGGTATTGAGTTGTGATACGGTTTCCATCGACAAAAAGTTGCATCCGGTCACGCGCATCAATGATACGAATCCGTTCCTCGTCCGCATCCCATTCCGCTTCTGTACGATAGAGCAGATAGCCAACATTTTGCCCCAGTTCCTCCATGTTCATAGGGTAAAGACTTTCGATTGGCTGCGCTACATCTTCTAAGGTTTCAAATAAACTAACTTTCTCACTGAGCGGAATATCCTTTAACTCAAACGATTCTTTTACCAAAGGCTCCATTTGTGGATACTCTGGATAATATTTTTTTAACATTTGCTGAATAGCAAAGTATTTAGGCGTTGGATTTCCTTGTTCATCAAGGAGAGCTTCATAATCATAAGATGTCACCTGCGGCAGGTCAATGCTGCCTCGCGCTGAACAGCCATTCATGAAACCAAAATTGGTTCCCCCGTGAAACATATAAAGGTTGATACTGCCTTGTTGCAAGACTTCGTGAACCGCTTCAGCCAACTCTTCTGGATCTCGCGTGACAACCGGCTCCTTCCAACGATTGAACCAACCGTCCCAAAATTCCATACACATGAGTGGCCACTTCTTGCCATGCTCATCAAAGAAAGCTTGCAGATTTGCAAAATTATAAGCAGCTTTAGAGCCGAAATTTCCCGTTACAAATACATCATCCTCAATAAGCGTTCCTGCCCGTAAGGTGCCTCGCCAAGGCCCGTCCGATGTAAAGAGCGGACAAGTCACACCTCGCTCTAGCATCATATCTCGAACAGCTCTCAAATATTCCTTATCTTCGCCATACGAGCCATATTCATTTTCGACCTGCATCATGAGAATGTTGCCGCCATTTTCCAAAAGATGCGGGACTAAGCGCGGAAGCAATTCATCATAATAGCTAGCAACTGCGGCAAAATAAGCAGGGTCAGAAGAACGAATTCTCATATCTTCTTCTAAAAGCCAAGCCGGCAAACCACCGAATTCCCATTCTGCACAAATGTAAGGCGACGGACGAAGCAAGGTATACAAGCCCAAATCTTGAGCGATTTGAAGAAATTTTTCTATATCAAGGCTACCTTCAAAATCAAATTGCCCTTTTTCCGGCTCATGCATATTCCAAGGAATATAGGTTTCTACCGTATTAAAGCCCAGAGCTTTCAAATTATAAAGCGAATGATACCAATCATCTGGCTGAATCCGAAAATAATGAATGGCACCAGACAATATTTTAAAAGGCTGTTGATTCAGATAAAATTCTTCTTTAATCTCAAATCTTGCCAAACCATTTCCTTCTTTCACACAATATTTTTGCAATCGTTTACATTGATTAATATAATATATTTTGTATGAAATGTCAATAGTTTTTGAAAAATTTAATAAATTTAACCATTTTAAGAAAAATTATGGTAAAATTTTTTATGAGAGGGAAGCGAAAGAGAGGTGAATAACATGGCAATCCCTAAATACCAATACATTAAAGACGAACTCAAAAGCAAGATTATCTCAGGTCAATTTGAGAATGGAGATAAATTTTATACAGAAGCTGAGCTAATCACAATGTACGATGTGAGTTCTATTACTGTTGTCAGAGCTTTAAATGAGCTAGCAAAAGACGGATATATCATTCGCCAGCAAGGAAAAGGAACATTTGTGTCGCGCGCGCGTAAGCACAAACTCGTTGAATTTTCTGACGTTGAGATATTTCCCACCCAAAATGATCAAGTGACCGTTTTATCGATCGAGCGCGGAAACGACTTGAAATTTCTTGATAAGTTAGATTTGAAGGGACACCAATTTTACTATAAAATCGAGAGACTTCGTAAAGCAAAAGATACTCCTTACATCTATCATCAATCCTATATCCCAGAGCAATATATCAATGCAAATTATCCAGATCTTGAATATTACAGCTCTATCTACAATCGCTTCAAACAAGACTATCATATTCACATGAATGATGAGCACTTTGAAGAAACTAATGAAATTATCTTCCCGACACCAGAAGCTGTTGCAACATTACTGGACATTGACACAAACTTCCCGACCGTCTTCCAAGTAAAAACAACACAGTTAGAAAGTACAGGACAAATTTTAGAGTATAGCGAAGCCTACAAACGTGGCGATTTCTTTAAAATCAAGTTCGTGTCACGCAGTGGAAATCACTAATTATTTTTACGCAAAGAACATCTGAATGCCAGTTGTTCTTTTTTATATCTTGAGATTATTATAACCTATCTAGACCAATTTTGAAAAGTATTTTGTTATTTTTTATTTATCAATTTTTCTATTCTTGCTATAAGAAAAAAAACAAGATTTACTGTCACCTTGTTTTTCTCCTACTTAATAAAATCCTCAATTTCTTTAGCAGTCATATTTTTCTTGATTTGTAGCACTTTTTCTTCTGTAAAACCACTAAATTTTCCAAAATAAGGAACAAATTTTATCTTATATGCCTCACGAAAAGCAACTAACTCTGGTGTCTTTTTCTCACTATCTAAATAATAAAAAGATTTTGTTTTGATTCGTTCCAGTTGTTTCACAAATCGCCTACAGTGTGGACAAGTTCCTCTCCCGATGTAGAGATAAAATTTTTCACTCTGAGCCTGCTTTTCTTTGAGTTCAGGCACGGTTATCTGATGAAATTTCGCTACAATAGCTTGATACTCTTTTTGTTCATCTATTCGTTCAGTTGGATCTAGCAAAACTGAATGACAGGCAACTATTCCGAAAATCAAAAACACTCCAAGTAATTTCAGCCAATGCTTCTTTGCCATCTCTATCCTCGCTATTCTATACAGCTATTATAAAAAATTCAGACAAGAAGCACAAGAAGAGACAACAAAAGTAGGCCGAAACCTACTTTTGACTATTTTTAAATGACACCCAAAATGATATTGTAGAGCAAAGCCCCTACGACACCGCCGACAATTGGACCCAGGACTGGAATCCAAGCATAGGACCAGTCAGAATCTCCTTTATTTGCAATTGGTAAAAGAGCATGCATGATACGCGGTCCCAAATCCCGTGCAGGATTGATCGCATAGCCTGTCGTTGGTCCGAGTGAGAAACCGACTGCAAAAATAACTGTTCCTACGATGATTGGACCCAAACCAGCGGCAACTTTATTTGGACCAATTGCCATAATCGTGATGACAAGAATGGCCGTTCCCAGCGCTTCTCCTAAAAAGTTAGAAGCTGTATGGCGAATGGCTGGTCCCGTTGAAAAGCTGGCTAAAATCAAGCCTGAATCTTTCGTTTCAGCCCAATGAGGGTAATAGTGAAGCCATAGAACAAAAGCCGCAGCCATGGCACCCAGCATTTGTGCAAGAATGAACGGAAAAACCTGTCCCCAACTAATCGCTCCAATAGAAGCCATTGCGAATGTAACCGCTGGATTCAAGTGAGCTGGACTAAAAAATCCGGATACATAAACCGCTACGGTACAGGCAATCCCCCAGCCTAAAACGATAGCAACCCAGCCGGTTCCTTCTTCTTTCGTCTTGCTCAAAACATTCCCGGCAACAACCCCGTCGCCAAGCAATACTAGGATGAAAGTTCCTAAAAATTCACCGAGATACTGAATCATAATCAAACTCCTTTATTTCTTAATTTCTAACTCTTTCAATTGTTCTTGTATGGTCGCCAAATCTGCACCAGCTTGCAAGAGAGCAGCCGTAGTATAAGCTCCTTCAACAATGGGAACATTGTTAATGATGATGTCTTTATCTGAAAAGTCTGCCACCAGCTCCAGATTCATGCGAGCCGATCCAAGATCAAAGAAAGCTAAAATCTTCTCTGCTTCATTGGCTTCTACAATCGTTTGGACTTGTTCAAAACTTGTACCAATGCCGCCATCTTCTGTACCACCTACATAGGTCAGCAAGACATCTTTGGCAACTTCTGAAATTAAATCTACAAGGCCTTGAGCGATCCATTTTGAATGAGAAACGATGACAATCCCAACTTCTGTCATGCTTTTTCCTCCACTTCTAGCAAGGCTTCAAAAAGTAAGCCTGATGAATACGAACCGGGGTCAATATGTCCGATAGAGCGCTCTCCGACATAAGAAGCCCGACCCTTCGTTGCTTTCATATCTTTCGTCGCTTCAACCAAAGTATGAATGGTTTCTTTGGTCAATTCTCCTTTTTGAAGAGCCATCACCACACCAGACCAGACATCCACCATGGTTTTTTCACCCGGAACAGCCTTTCCTCGCTTTTGAATCATATCAAGCCCTGCTTGAACAGCATCCGCCAAGCTAGTACCCTCTTTTTCAGCCTTCATTATTCCCATAAAGGCTGAGCCGTAAAGAGGACCAGAAGCCCCGCCAACCTTGCTAAGCAATTGCATCGAGACGGCTTGAAAGACTTCTGCTGAATTGGCAAAATCTTTTCCTTCCAGATTTTCAACGACAGCTGTCATACCACGCGCCATATTGCCACCGTGGTCTCCGTCACCAATGGGCGTGTCTAACTCTGACAGGTAGTCTTTGTTGGCTTGAATTTTTTCGTTAAAGAGAAGCATCCATTTCTTTGCTAATGCTGCATCCATATCATACCTCCTACCAAGCAATCGTTGCAACAGGACTGTTCAAAGCTTCTAGCCAGTCTTCACATTCCAATTTGATAAAGGTCAGAGAAATGCCTGCCATGTCAATAGATGTCATGTAGTTTCCTAATTTCTTGTAAACAACTTCCAGACCCGCTGCTGCAAGGATTCCAGCCACATCGTTGGCAAAGACGTATTGTTCCATGAGCGGCGTTGCCCCCATACCATTGATAAGGATTCCGATTTTCTCTCCTGCTTTGAGTTCAAAAGAGTCTTTCAATTTTGCCACTAATTCTTGTGCTAAGTCTTTAGATGGCTGCATTTTTTCTTTGCGATAGCCGGGCTCTCCATGAATGCCGATTCCAAATTCAATTTCATCATCAGCAAGCACAAAGCCAGGTTTCCCAACTTCAGGAACGGTTGCTCCACTGAGAGCCAGCCCAACCGTATGAATCTGAGGCACCAATTCGTCAGCCAAGGCCTTGATTTCACTCAGTGATTTTCCAGACCGCGCAGCATTTCCCAAAATCTTATGAACAAAAATGGTACCAGCAACTCCACGGCGGCCTTGCGTGTAAAGGCTGTCCTCAACAGCAATATCGTCATCGACAACAACACTTGCCACCTCGATTCCTTCCATTTCTGCCATATCCTGCGCCATTTCAAAGTTCATGATGTCGCCAGAATAATTCTTGATAACCATGAACACTCCTGCGCCTTCGTCAGCTTCTTTAATTGCCTGCAAGACTTGGTCAGGAGTTGGGGAAGTAAAGACCGCTCCGCAAATCGCAGCTGACAACATACCGTCGCCCACAAAGCCAGCATGAGCAGGCTCATGACCGCTCCCGCCACCTGAGATAATCGCTACCTTGCCAGATTTTTCGCTATTTCGGGCAATGATGTCAAAGCCTTCTACACGATGCACCAAATCACTGTGGATATAAGCTAAACCGTCCAGCATTTCGTCCACAACAGCCGTTGGTTGATTGATAATTTTTTTCATGAGTTTCTCCTTTGCGTTATTTTTCTTATTTTTATTGTAAAATTCTTTGCTCTATTTTGGAACGGACAAAAGCAAAAATATGTCCCACTTTTTTAGTTTTCCTATTGCATCATTCATGATAAACTAAGAATAGAACTAAAAAGACTGAGGAGGGAAGATGGCAACATCCTTAATCACGAAAAAAAGGATTGCCAAATCCTTTAAAAAATTACTCACCGAACAGGCTTTTGAAAAAATCTCTGTTCGGCAAATTATGGAAGATGCCGGTATTCGCAGGCAAACTTTTTACAATCATTTTCTAGATAAGTATGAATTATTAGAATGGATTTTTCAGACGGAGTTACGAGAGCAAGTCACAGATAATCTGGAATATATCTCTGGCTATCAGCTGCTGCAAGAATTACTGCATTATTTTAGCGTCAATAAGAGCTTTTATGCACAATTATTTGACATCGTTGACCAAAATGACTTTTCTTCTTATTTTCAGACCTATTGTCAACAGCTTGTAACTAAACTCGTCAGAGAATATCATTCCTGCCCTTTCCATTCTGAAATGGAGTATCATTTTTTCATTCACTATCACAGTCAAGCGCTTGCAAATGCTATCAAACATCTGCTGGATTTATCTGAGCAAGATTACCAGCAACAGGCGCAGCTCTTAACACAACTAATCAAAACAGCTATAGAAAATTAAGGCACGTATATGGTTCACATTATCAATTCAATTCATTCAAGCATTCAGCAAAACATCAATGCAATCACCCGCATGTATCCTCACCTTTCACAGCTGAAACAACTTCCCGTTATTTATCATAATCAGCACGATTCTTCTGTCGTGCCCATTATTTCGGGTGGTGGCAGCGGTCATGAACCAGCTCATTTTGGCTATGTGGGCGATGGTATGTTAGCCGCTGCTATTAGCGGCCCCATTTTTGTGCCCCCCTGTGCTGAGCATATTTTAGAAACCATTCGTTTTCTGCATCAAGACAAGGGCGTTTTTGTCATTATTAAAAACTTTGATGCCGATATTAAAGAATTTTCCCAAGCCATTTATCAAGCACGCAAAGAAGGAATTCCAGTCAAATACATCATTTCTCATGATGATATTTCTGTGGAAAAAAGCAATTTCCAAATCCGCCACCGCGGGGTTGCAGGAACAATTCTTTTACATAAAATTCTCGGGCAAGCTGCCAAAGAAGGAGCCAGTCTGGATGAGTTGGAAAAACTCGCTCTTTCTCTGTCCACCTCCATTGCGACGCTAGGAGTCGCAACAAAATCTGCCACCTTACCAAGCAAGCAGCTGCCTATCTTTGATTTGCCCCAAGGTCAAATTTCCTACGGAATTGGAATCCATGGAGAGCCCGGTTATCGGATGGTTCCGTTCGAATCTTCCGAGTTGCTCGCTGTTGAGCTCATCAACAAAATCAAAATGAAATTCAAGTGGCAAGAAGGACAAGAATTTATTCTCCTCATCAATAACTTAGGCGGCACTTCAAAATTGGAAGAACTCGTTTTCACAGATGACATTCTTCAACTGTTGGATATAGAAGGCTTGAAACTGCCCTTTGTCAAAACAGGTCACCTCATCACAAGCCTAGATATGGCCGGACTTTCTGTTACCCTCTGTCGTGTTTCCGACAGTTTCTGGCTGAGAGCCTTAGAAACCCCAACCAATGCTTTTGCTTGGTGAGAGAGCAAAAATCCAGTGAAATCAAGCCTGATTTTACTGGATTTTTTAGTTTGTTTTAATCCAAACCTATACGGTGGAAAATATCATCCACACGCTTAGTGTAGTAAACTGGGTCAAAAATATCGTCAATTTCCTCTGGTGTTAAACGAGAGGTCACAGCTTCATCAGCTTCTAGTAGCGGACGAAAATCTGTTTGATTGTCCCAAGAATAAGCCGTCTTAGGCTGTACTAAATCATAAGCTTCTTCACGTGTCATGCCTTTTTCAATCAGACTCAGCATAACGCGCTGACTATAAATAAGACCAAAAGTTGAGTTCATATTGCGGCGCATATTTTCAGGGAAAACAGTCAGATTCTTAACGATATTGCCGAAGCGATTAAGCATGTAGTCAATCAGAATGGTCGTGTCAGGTGTGATAATGCGCTCTGCTGAAGAATGCGAAATATCACGTTCATGCCAAAGCGACACGTTTTCATAAGCCGTCACCATGTGACCGCGAATGACACGCGCCAGACCGGTCATGTTTTCAGAACCGATTGGGTTGCGTTTGTGAGGCATAGCAGAGCTACCTTTTTGTCCCTTGGCAAAGAATTCTTCTACTTCACGCTGCTCGGATTTTTGCAGACCGCGGATTTCAGTCGCCATGCGCTCGATTGACGTGGCAATGCTTGCCAGTACTGCAAAATACTCGGCATGCAGGTCACGCGGTAAGACTTGAGTTGAAATTTCTTGAGCACGAATACCTAATTTCTCACAGACATATTTTTCCACAAATGGCGGAATGTTGGCAAAGTTTCCAACCGCACCTGAAATTTTCCCAGCTTCCACACCAGCGGCAGCATGTTCAAAACGCTCGATATTGCGCTTCATTTCACTGTACCAAGTCGCGAGCTTCAGACCGAAAGTCGTAGGCTCCGCATGCACCCCATGAGTACGTCCCATCATGATGGTAAACTTGTGCTCACGCGCCTTGTCAGCAATGATGTTAAGGAAGTTTTCAAGATCCTTGCGGATGATATTGTTGGCTTGTTTGTAGAGGTAACCATAGGCAGTATCGACCACGTCAGTAGAAGTCAAACCATAGTGGACCCACTTGCGCTCTTCACCAAGAGTCTCAGAAACCGCACGAGTAAAGGCCACCACATCGTGGCGAGTCTCCTGCTCAATTTCAAGAATACGGTCGATGTCAAAGTCCGCCTTCTCGCGAATCAAAGCCACATCTTCCTTAGGGATTTCTCCCAACTCAGCCCAGGCCTCGTCAGCCAAAATTTCCACCTCAAGCCAAGCACGGTATTTATTTTCTTCACTCCAAATGTTCGCCATCTCAGGGCGAGAGTAACGGTTGATCATTTTTTCTTTTCCTTTCTTGTTATATTAGTAATCTTACCAAAACTATAAATATTAATTAGTAGTATCCCAGAAACCTCTGAATCGGTTTGTGATATTGGTTATCTGTCCTTCAATAATTGGTTTTAAGTAATCGGATACGTTATCTATTACAGCATCACCAATATCACCTAGTGCTTTCTTAGCTAATTTTTCTACAATAGATTTTACAATACTTTTTAAGGATGTGTCCTTTTTAGCTCCAGATCTAATTAAAGCTTTCTCAATATCCTCTCTACCATCTGGGAGCAACGAAATAAATAAATCTATATAGGCATCTACTGTCATTTTTAAAAGTTCATTAGAAAATGAACCGTCTGTAATATGATTTAGGCTTCTCAACTTAGAACGTAGATAATCAGCCAAATATGGGTTCCCTATCTCAAGGCTAACTTTATCTCCATCCTTTAAAATAGGTGATGAAACCAGCTCTTTCAATTCATTCTCTAAATCATTCTCTGTAGAAGTTCTTAGTTTAGACTCATAAATTAAATTTCTAGCTTTAGCTCGCGTAACTTTTAAAGAAGATACCACATCATAAATCTCTGGAGTCTTTGCTATTACCTCTAGCTCTTGAAGTTTCATAAACAATATTATATCAAAATCTCTTTTGGACATGGCTCCATAAGCTGGCTTAATATACTCTTTTAACAATTCTTTAAAGACTTTAGATGATTCTTCAGAATCCAAACTATCAATTTTATTATTAATATTCATTTATTTTTGATTTCCTCTAAAATTAATCAATCACTATTTAAACTTACTCAAACTCCTCTTTTCCAATAAACACAGATGGATAGTGTGGTAATTCATTGAGATCGGCATCCAATGGTAAATCATAAATTGCTAAATAGTTTTCAGGGTATTGTGCAACTAGCTCTTCATACTTAGCTTTCACCTTTTCGTGATTGCTACTAGCATACAAGACTTCGACGACTGCTCCAGCCTTCTCTTTTTCAACAAATGCATTAACGATGAGTTGAATCATAAAACCTCCTAAATCGAAATTCCCTTCATATTTGCTTCAAGAATGGGCATCTCAACACCTAACTCCTGACCAGTCTGATAAACACTTTGACAACAGTAGAAAATGTCCTGCTTATCATTATGCAAGGTCATAATCTTTCGGGTCAGCTCATTTTTTGCAAACATGACTTTCATAGCTTTTCCTGCTATCCAAGTCGGGATTTTGTATGGTAAAAGTTCTGCCTTGTAAAGCCTCAAATTTACGCCACGCGCTTCTACGACTTTCAAAGCCTCTCGAATGGCCTTGATAGCTAATGATAATTCCGAAGAACTATTCATCAAGTTCAGAGCCAGCTGTTCTGGATTTTCCAGATTCCCCGAACGTGCAACTGTCGAGGTAACACCTGCGTTTATCGCCATGTGAATCCAAATCCACTCGACCATATCATGAGGAGCTTCCCACTTCAAATCTGCAGAAGCTAGTAAAGCCGTCAGATCAACATAGTTAGAAATATGTGCTTTTTGCTCATCTTCTAGCATTAAATGGTCGAACAAGACACCATCTAAATGATTCTCCTGCATGTGACCTCCAGCAGTTGGAAAAGCCAAAATATAGTTGTAGTCCCCTGCCCACTCTTGGACCTCTTTTCGAGTATCCCAGAAATTACAGAAGAAAACAAGTGTGCCTTTGATATTATTTTTTCGCAAGGTTTCCACGGCTTCTTTTACAAAACCATGACGCACACTTAGAAAAATAAAATCATATTCCGAATGAGCTTCCGCCACATAAACCGCATAGGTATCCTGTTTATTTTCACCTTTGGAAACATAACGACCATCTAGCAAATCAACTGTCAAGACGTTTGGTGCTGGACTTTTCTTACTTTCTCTCAGCACGTGCTCTACCTGATGACCTGCTTTTTGAAAAGCATAAGCATAAATGGTCCCGATAACTCCAAGACCTAAAATTGCTACTTTCACTTAAAAATCAATCCCTTCCCCAAACTCTCCAACCTCATCCGGCACATCACTAAACAAAGTCACATGCCCCATTTTGCGGTTGTGCTTCGCTTCTATTTTACCATACATGTGAAGGTGGACGCTTGGATTTTCTGTGACATATTTTTCAGCAGCCTCGACATGCTGGCCGAGTACATTGAGCATGACAGCTGGGGCATAGAGTTTGATGGCTGGGAGAGGTTGGCCGAGGACGCCTAGGATATGGGTGTCAAACTGGGAGAAGTCGCAGGCTTCAATCGAATAATGCCCTGAGTTATGGGGACGAGGCGCAATTTCATTAACGATGATGTCATCAGCTGTCGCAAACATTTCCACGCAAAGAGTTCCAGATAAATTAAGCTGTTCAGCTATTCGCACTGCCATGGTCTTTGCTTTTGCTGCTAGACTATCAGAAATGCGAGCAGGCACAATGGTTTTTGAAAGAATGTTGTTACGGTGGATATTTTCCTGAACTGGGAAAACCGTCACATCCTTACCATTACCAGACACAATGACCGATATTTCCATGGTGAAGGGGACAAAATCCTCTAGCACACAAAGAGTCTGGTCTGCCAAATCATGTGCAGTCGCTAAGCTCTCCTCATCTCTAATGACGACTTGGCCGTGACCGTCGTAGCCACCCGTTGCTGTTTTCAGCACGCGCTTAGTCGAAAAGTCATAGTCTGCAAGATCTGCTGATGAGCGGATAATTCGATAAGGAGCCAAATCCACGCCAGTACTTGAAAGAAATTCTTTCTCGTGTACTCGGTTTTGAGAGATACGTAGCAGCCTCGTTCCTTGCGGCAGATCTGCCAAATCAGCTACCGCATCTAAGCTGTCTGCGTCCACATTTTCAAATTCATAAGTCAGGACATCACAGCGCTCAGCTAATTGACGAAGAGCCGCCACGTCATCATAAGGAGCAACAATAACCTCACTGACACGAGCAGCTGGACAATTAGCAGCTGGGTCTAGCGTAATGACCTTGTGACCTCGATAAATTGCAGCAATCGCCATCATTTGTCCTAATTGACCGCCACCGATAATTCCAATCGTTTTAGTTGAGTTCATTGCTAGACTCCTCAGCAATCTTTCCTTGTTTTTCTGCAAAATCAGCTAGTGCTTGGGCAATTTGGGCATCTTCAACAGACAGCAAGCGCAAAGCAAAGAGCGCTGCATTGGTCGCACCCGCTTCGCCGATAGCCATCGTTGCCACAGGCACGCCGCCAGGCATTTGCACGATAGAGTAAAGTGAGTCCACTCCGCTCAAAGCACGAGATTTGACAGGCACACCGATAACCGGCAACGTTGTTTTAGCTGCTACCATACCCGGCAGGTGAGCTGCACCGCCAGCCCCTGCAATGATAACCTTAATCCCACGGCCACGCGCTTCCTCAGCATATCGAAACATAAGGTCTGGTGTTCGGTGGGCAGAGACCACCTTTTTTTCATAAACAACACCGAAGTCCTCAAGAACTTGGGCTGCCTTTTTCATGGTTTCCCAGTCGGATTTAGAACCCATAATGATAGAAATAATTGGTTGCATAATTTCTCCTTTTTTCAAACCTGCCTTAGGCTGCGGGGCCGTCGTGAGCTTTCTTGTATGCAATGTTACGCTTCTCTTCTTACCTTTTCTTAAAAATAGAGGAAAAGCTAAAATCACATCTAAAAAATCTTCTTGACTAGCTTTGTAGACCTTTGAGCTACAAACTTTCCCAAAATACCACAGCGATAGCAGGCATGGTTTCATAGCGACCTTTGGTCGCTTGAGCTAGCGCTATACTTTATTTAATTATATCTTCAGCATCAATAACTCTGTAGCCTCGTTTTTTTAATGCTTGTGCAAAAAGGCCTCTGCCCTCTATTTTTCGACCAGTAAAACGACCATCGTAAATCTGGTTGACACCACAAGAGGGACTTCGGGACTGAAGAATAGCAAAGTCAATATTTTTTTCAGCTAAACTCGACAATGTGTGATCAATTCCTACTTGAAATTCTTTATCATAAAAATTCCCATTAACATCACATGGCCGCCCTTTTAAAATCTCTACTGGCTCTCTTGGAACTGGTAAGCCGCCCGCAACTTCTGGGCAAACTGCTAAAACATCTTTGTCTGCAACAAAGTCAATAACAGCTTGATTGTAATTATTGCCTCCATTGTACTTGCAATTTTCTCCAAGCAAACAAGCACTAACTAGTATACATTTTTTATTTTTCAAGAGCCTTGCTCCCAATATCAGTTCTGTAGAACAGTCCAGTCGTGTCTTGTTTGTCGAGTTGGGCATAAATTTTTTCCTGTGCAGCCTGAACGCTGTCGGCTGTGGTGACCAGCATGTAGACCCGTCCGCCATTGGACAGCAGTGCTTTGCCATTTTCACCAAACTTAGCGCCTGCATAGTAGGTGATGATATCACCGTCGGTCTTTTCTGGCAGAACCACACCTTTTTCGTAGTCAAGTGGGTAACCTTCAGAAGCCACCACGACGCCCAAGGTCACACCGCTGTCCGTCCAAGTCATGTCAGGCTCCTTGCCCTCCAAAATGTCCGTGATGTTCTGTGCCAAGTCAGAAGTCAGGCGCGGCAGAATAACCTGCGTCTCAGGATCGCCAAAGCGAGCATTGAACTCAATGACCTTGGGTCCATCCGCAGTCAGAATCAAACCAGCATAAAGAACACCGACATAAGGTCGCCCTTCTGCTATCATGCCCTCCAGCACTGGCTTAACAATGGTATCAACCGCAGTTTCAACCACGCTTGCTGACAGATGTGGCACAGGCGCATAAGCGCCCATACCGCCTGTATTAGGACCCTTGTCACCGTCATAGGCCCGCTTGTGGTCCTGAGCCGTTGGCATGATATAGAACTTGTCACCATTAACAAAGGCAAAGAGAGAGAATTCCTCTCCAGTCAGAAATTCCTCAATCACCACACGCGCACCAGAATCGCCGAATTTATTGTCCAAAAGCATTTCGTGCGCTGCTTCGACCGCTTCTTCCACCGTTTCAGCGACTACCACGCCTTTACCCAAAGCCAAGCCGTCCGCCTTCACCACGATTGGAGCGCCCTCTTTTTCGATATAGGATTTAGCTTTTTCAAAGTCTGAGAAAGTTTCGTAGCGTGCTGTCGGCACACCGTATTTTTTCATGATTGATTTGGCAAAATCCTTGGACCATTCCAGCTCAGCAGCTAGCCGAGTCGGACCAAAAGCCTTGAGTCCAGCCTGATTAAAATCATCAACAATTCCAGCCGCTAGCGCATCATCAGGACCAATGAAAGTCCAAGCAACATCATTTGCTTTCGCAAAGTCAATCAGCGCTGCATGCTCAGAAATCCCAATCGGAACCAACTTAAGACCATCGAAAGTCATCCCGTCATTTCCGGGAGCCACAAAGACCTGCTCCACCTGCGGTGACTCCAACAATTTCTTAGCAATCGCATGCTCGCGACCACCCGAACCAACAACTAAAAGTTTCATGATTGCCCTCTTTGCGAATTATTTATATCAATTATACCACAAATGTTCGTTTATACCTTTATTTATCGTGGAATATTTTGATAATAATGAAATTTCGCTATCATTTTCTAATTTTTCAATTCAGTTTTCAATTTTTTCATCTTTTCCCGAATAATCTAAATGGAACTATCCAAATTATTTATTCAAAGGAGATTTATGAAGAAATACAGTCAATTATTTTTACTATCTAGCACTATTTTGGGCGTTTTTTCTGCTCAACTAACTGCTCAAGCCTCGGAAGCAGATAATGCTCAAAAAAGCTCAAATCCAGCAACTCTTGCTAGCAACATTACCGTCAATGTTTCTGGAAATACAGCTTCTATTAACTACACACGCTCACAGACACAAGTTCCTTACACCATTTACCATGCTGTTTGGTCTGATGAAAATGGGCAAGATGACATTAAGTGGTATTCCGCGCCCCAGACACCAACTACAGCTATTGATTTGCGTCAGCACACTGGTTATGGAACCTTTCACGTCCACACCTATATCAATATCAATGGAAAAATGGTTGGTTTAAACGGAACGACTTTCAAAGTAGAAAAACCAGCTAGCGGCACGGTTTCTACAACCGTTTTAGGAAAGACTGCTCAAATATCCTTTACTCGAAACAAAGATCAAACAAATGCCAATATTTTACACGCTGTTTGGTCTGACGAAAAAGGACAAGATGACATCAAGTGGTATACGGCAGGGCAAGACACAACAGAAATTGACTTATCCAATCATAAAGGATACGGTGTTTACCATGTTCATACTTATGAAAGTAAAAACGGAAAGATGATTGGATTAAATGGTACCACTTTTAACCTTGAAAAACCAAATCCTACTATTCAGACTAGCTTTCCTGAGCCTGGTATCATGGATATTCAGATCAAAAATGTTCCTGAAACAATCTACAAACTAACCGTTCCGGCTTGGTCTGACCGCAACGGACAGGATGATCTTCAATGGTATGCAGCTACTAAAAATCCTGATGGAAGCTACAATGTTAGAGTTGAGCTAAAAAAACACAACTATGACACAGGAACTTATCACATTCATCTTTACGGAGAAAGCTATGTCAAACCAGAGTTTACTGGCTTAGCTGGAATCACTGCCCAAGTTGATGCTGATAAATTGCCTTCTGAAGAAGAGCAAAAACCATTCTTCTCTGTTGAAAATATCAATCAAGAACAAGGGACTTATACCGTCAAAGTTAGTGAAACTTCAAAGTCCAAACCGATTCAATCTGTTCGAGTCCCTATTTGGAGCACGAGCAATCAAAGTAATATCAAGTGGTATACAGCCACTAATAACGGTGACGGAACATTTACGGCAGCATTTGATATTCGCAATCATCAAGTTTTGTCTGGAACATACACCAATCATATTTATGTAAAATATAAAGACGGTAGCGAGCATAGTTACGCAACGGATTCGGTTGCTATGTCCGCAGAAAAAATTAAAACCAAAGTATCTGTCGATAAACGCTCAACTTATCTTTATGAGGTGACAGTGACAGATGCCTACGGTGACGGAACAATTACCTTACCGACTTGGTCTGAAGTCAATGGACAAGACGACATTCAGTGGTACATTGCTACTAAAGCTGGAAATGGAATTTACAAATTCACAATTGATACGCAAAAACACACTGGCAGCGGGCTTTTCCATACACATGTCTACCGCAATCTCAACGGTCAAATGATTGGACTAACTGGTACGAGCTATCAAGTAGAGAAACCTGCTGTTTCTTTCCAACCAAATTATGCCGCAGCAACGACTTATCCAAAAGGGCAATGTACTTGGGGCGCCAAAGCTCTTGCGCCTTGGGCTGGCAATTACTGGGGCAATGGTGGTGATTGGGCTGCTAGCGCCAGACGAGCTGGTTTTAAAACCGGTACAACTCCACAAGTAGGGGCTATTATTTGTTGGACAGACGGTGGCTACGGTCATGTTGGAGTTGTTACTCACGTAGCCTCAAACACACGCATTCAGATTCAAGAGGCCAACTACGCTGGAAAACAATATATTGGCAACTTCCGTGGCTGGTTCAATCCTCATGCAGCTGGACAAGGAGCAGTTAGTTACATTTATCCAAAATAAGTTCCTCTGAACAACTTTAAAAACCTTGGAAAACAAATCCAAGGTTTTTATACTATTTTCAATGTCTAAAATGCCGTACGCCTGTAAACACCATGGCAATGCCGTATTTATCAGCCATGTCGATAGACTCTTGGTCACGGACGGAGCCACCTGGCTGGATGATTGCTTTCACACCTGCAGCAGCAATTTCTTCAACATTGTCCGCAAATGGGAAGAAAGCATCACTAGCAAGGACCGCACCATCAAGACGGTCTTTCGCTTGGTCAAGAGCGATACGAACAGAAGCCACACGATTGGTTTGACCAGGACCGACACCCAGTGTCATGTGGTCATTTGTCACGATGATACCATTCGATTTCACATATTTGATCGCTTTCCAAGCAAATTCAAGCGCTGTTTTTTCTTGGTCGTTTGGTTGTCGTTTGGTTACAACCTTCCAATCCGCTGGATTTTCTTCAATAACATCTTGGTTTTGAACCAAAAGCCCACCGACAACACCCGTGTATTCTTTTTCAATTTGGCTAGCTTCTTGAGCTTCAAATGGCAATTGAAGAATCCGCAAGTTTTTCTTCTTCGTTGTCAAGATTTCAAGGGCTTTTTCTGAATAACTTGGTGCAATGATGATTTCAAGGAAAATAGCGTGCATTTTCTTAGCAGTTGCTGCGTCAACTTGGCGATTCAACACAACAATTCCACCAAAGATTGAAACTGGGTCAGCTTCATAAGCGTAATCCCAAGCTGTTTCAATTTCGTCAGCTTGTCCGATACCACATGGATTCATGTGTTTAAGAGCAACAACAGTCGGGCGGTCTTTGAAATCACGGATAATACGGATTGCAGCGTCAGCATCGCGGATGTTGTTAAATGACAATTCTTTACCGTTTAATTGTTTAGCAGAAGCAATTGAGTAATCTGTTGGCAAAGCTTTTTGGTAGAAATCCGCGTCTTGTTGAGGGTTTTCACCATACCGCATGGGTTGTTTCAAATCATAAGTGAGGGTGAGTTTTTCAGGTTTTGTTTCTCCGACTTGTTTTGTGAAATATTCCGCAATTAAAGCGTCGTAAGCTGCTGTGTGACGGAAAACTTTGGCTGCCAAGCGCTGACGCGTTTCAAAGTTTGTTTCACCATTAGCTGTCAATTCATCTAAAACAACATCGTAGTCAGCTGGGTCAACAACAACTGTAACACTAGCATGGTTTTTAGCAGCAGAGCGAAGCATGGATGGACCACCGATATCAATGTTTTCAACCGCATCAGCATAAGTCACATCTGGTTTCAGAATAGTTTCTTTGAATGGGTAAAGGTTAACCACAACAAGGTCAATCAATTCAATGTGATTATCTTTTGCAGCTTGAAGGTGGCTGTCAAGGTCGCGACGAGCCAAAAGGCCGCCGTGAATATTTGGATGAAGTGTTTTCACACGACCGTCCATCATTTCTGGGAAGCCCGTTACATCATCAATGGCGATAGTCTCCACACCTGCTTTATCAAGCGCAACTTTTGTTCCACCAGTCGAGATAATATCCCAACCAAGTTTTTTCAATTCTTGAGCAAATTCAACAATGCCCGCTTTGTCTGAAACACTGATTAGTGCACGTTTTGTCATTTCAGTCCTACTTTCTACTTCTTTTTGTAAAATATAAACCACTCAATAGCAATACTGGCAATAAGCCCGATAGAATAAGCCAAGCAAAGGCGTAACGGATTTTCAAGATTACCAAATAGTACATTTACTATAAAGGCAACGACAATAAAAGTTAATACAAACGCCAAAATCTTTTTTATCATCATAATCTCCTTATAAGGCAGCATACTAATAGCTAACTACGCTATCAAATACACGGACTACTTTTTCTTAACTCCTAAGCTCTCCAAAACATCTGGATAGAGTTTATACTCTGCTTCATGAATGCGAGCTTCAAAACTGTCAATAGTATCATCAGCCAGACGAGGCACACGAACTTGTTTAATCACTTTTCCGGTGTCAACGCCATTGTCAACCCAGTGAACGGTCACACCGGATTGGCTGACACCAGCATTCCAGGCATCTTCAATCCCATGAGCACCTGGAAATTCTGGCAGATAAGCTGGGTGAATATTGATGATACGGCCTTCGTAAGCTGCTAGCAGAGTCGGACCAACAATCTTCATATAACCAGCTAGACAAACCAAATCAATATCATTTTTTTCAAGCAAAGCAACAATAGCCTCCTCGTAGGCTGCTTTATTGTCAAACTCTTTGAGTTCAAAAGCATGAGCTGTCACACCGAGTTTTTCTGCACGTTCTAAGACATATGCATCCCTGTGGTCTGAAAAGACAAACTCAACTGGAAATTGCTCTGCAATGACTTGAAAATTTGACCCATTACCACTCGCAAAAACTGCGATTTTTTTCATTATTTAATCACCACACTTGCATCAGCTTTTTTAACGATACGACCAAGTTCGTAAACTGGTTCGTCAAGCAATTCTTTCACACGCTCAACCTTATCAAGGCTAACTGCCAACATGAGACCAATACCCATGTTAAAGATTTCAAACATTTCTTCGTGTTTGATGTTACCGTGTTTTTCAAGAGCTTTGAAAATTGGAAGAACAGGAACTTTATCTTCTTCGATTTCAGCAGCTAAATCATCCTCAAACATACGTGGAACATTTTCGATGAAACCACCACCAGTGATGTGAGCAATACCGTTAACCAATTCTTCCTTGATAAGCGGAAGCACTGCTTTAACGTAGATACGTGTTGGTTCAAGAAGCACTTCTTTTAATTTTTTGCCTTCAAGCTCTGGAAGAACCTCTTCGCCTGTATAATCAGCAAAGACACGACGGACAAGTGAATAACCATTTGAGTGAATCCCACTGGAAGCAAGCCCTAGAAGAACATCACCATCAGAAACTTTTGACCCGTCAATGATTTGTTTTTTTTCAGCCACACCTACTGCAAAACCAGCCAAATCATAATCATCTTCACCATACATACCAGGCATTTCAGCAGTTTCACCACCGATAAGAGCTGCGCCAGATTGAACACAACCTTCCGCAACACCTGCAACGACTTGTTCAAGTTTTGCAGGTTCATTTTTACCAGTAGCAATGTAATCTAGGAAGTAAAGTGGCTCAGCACCAGCTGCAATGATGTCATTGACACACATGGCTACACAGTCTTGGCCAATTGTATCGTGTTTATCGTACTTGATAGCCAGCATGAGCTTGGTTCCGACACCATCAGTTCCTGAAATCAAAACAGGTTCTTTCACGCCAGTTTTTGTAAGGTCGAACATCCCACCAAAGCCACCAAGAGCTCCCATAACACCTGCACGTTCAGTACGCGCAACGTGTTTTTTGATACGTGCAACAACTTCATAACCCGCTTCAACATCAACACCAGATTGAGCATAAGCATTTTTTGTCATAATAATTTTCTCCTTTTTGGAAATAGCAGAGCTATTAAACTGTTCTATTTATTTTCATTAACTTCATGAATATAGAAGCTTGTTTTTTCTTCTAAGCTTTTGAGGTAAGGTTCTTCGTAATCGTAAAGTGGTGTTGGATACTTACCGTCAAAGTAAGCCACACACAAACCACCATTAGGCGCATCTGTATCAAGACCGATTGATTCAATCAAACCGTCAATTGACAAGTAAGTCAAGCTATCAGCACCGATAATCTCACAAACTTCATCTTTGGTATGATTAGCTGAAATCAATTCACGACGATTTTGAATATCGATACCGTAGAAACATGGGTATTTCAATTCTGGACTACCGATTGCCACATGAACTTCTGTCGCACCAGCTTCACGAAGCAAACGAACGATACGGCGTGATGTAGTTCCACGCACGATAGAATCATCAACCATGACCACGCGCTTACCTTTAACAACACCAGATACGGCTGAGAGCTTCATGCGAACACCTTGCTCACGCAACTCTTGTGTCGGTTGAATGAAAGTACGTTGTGTGTACTGATTTTTCACCAAGCCCATTTCATTTGGGAGACCTGATTCTTCAGCAAATCCCATCGCTGCTGAAAGTGATGAATTCGGTACACCAACGACAATATCAGCTTCATGTTGAAATTCCTGTGCCAAACGTTTCCCCATATTTTTACGAGCCGTGTGAACATTGACACCATAAATATCACTGTCAGGTCGTGCAAAATAGATGTATTCCATTGAACAGATAGCAAGCTGAGTATCCGTCGTGTAGGTATCGTACCGAATGCCATTGTCATCAATAATAACCATTTCACCAGGTTTCACATCTCGAATCCACTTGGCACCAACCACTTCAAAGGCACACGTTTCACTTGATACTACCCAAGCACCATTTGCCATTTGCCCAATTGACAAGGGACGAAAACCATTTGGGTCAAGCGCAGCAATCAATTTATCTTCTGTCATCAAAAGATAAGCAAAGCCACCTTTGACAGTGTTCAACGCTTCTTTGACTTTACCGATAAATTCAGGATTATGGCTACGGCGAATCAAATGCATTAGAATTTCAGTATCAGATGAGGCATTAAAAATCGCCCCTTGGTCTTCCAATTCTTTTTTCAATGATACTGCATTTGTCAAATTACCATTGTGGCAAAGCCCAAATTGCTCGTCTGTAAAGTTGTAAAGAAATGGTTGAATATTATTAATAGACGCAGAGCCAGCAGTCGCATAGCGAACGTGACCAATAGCAGCAGTTCCTGTTAATTTTTCCAAATCAGCAGGATTTTTAAATACTTCTGAAAGAAGACCAGTATTACGGTGCTGAAGAAGTTTGCCCTTATCGTTTGTGACAATACCAGCACCTTCTTGACCGCGGTGTTGAAGACTGTGAAGTCCAAAATAAGTCACTTGAGCTGCTTGAGGATGCCCCCAAATCCCAAAAACACCACATTCTTCATTTAGAGATTTAACTTCGTATGTCACTGACATTTCCTCTTATTTTTCTGTCATTTTTATGCTCAATCATTATCAAAAGAATCCGAAATCATAGTTTCTTTTGATATTTGACGAGTATTATTCCCCTGTAAAGTAACGCACAGCACTTGCAAAGAGATGTTGGTCTTTATTTCCTGGAATATTTTGGAAAAGACCGTCTTCATAACGTTCTGAATGTCCCATTTTACCAATGATTTGACCGTTCTTGCTGGTAATCCCTTCAATCGCATTAATAGAGCCGTTTGGATTGTATTTAGAATCCATGCTTGGTTTGCCATCAAAATCCACGTATTGGCTGAAGATTTGTCCGTTGTCACGGAGTTCTGCAAATTCTTCATCTGTTACGACAAATTTCCCTTCACCATGTGATACTGGGATTGCATGAATATCACCAACTTTGACACCGGCAAGCCAAGGTGAGTTCGTATTGGAAATACGTGTTTCAACCATTTTCGCCACATGTTGGTTGGCATCATTATAGAAGAGTGTCGGACTTGTTTCGGTCGCTTCTTCAAAGTTACCGTATGGAAGTAGGCCTGATTTCACAAGCGCTTGGAATCCATTACAGATACCGATAATCAGCCCGCCTTTTTCAATAAAGCTATCAATCGCTGCGCGGACTTTTTGGTTTAACAAGATGTTAACGATGAATTTAGCAGAACCGTCTGGTTCATCAGCGGCTGAGAAACCTCCTGCAAAGAAAATAATATTTGCTTTACAGATGTTGTCAACCATTGTGTCAACAGATGCTTCAATTGCTGCTTCATCAAGTGTCACAAATGGTACCAGATTCACTTTTGCTCCAGCTTGTTCAAAAGCTTTTGCTGAATCATATTCTGAATTTGTACCAGGAAAGACTGGAATGTAAACAAGTGGCTCTGCTACTTTCTTACTTGTTTTAATCACTGCATCTGAAGCAATTGCCGGAACATCTTCAAGTTTTGTACTTTGTTCAAATTCAGTTGGGTAAACGTCTTCGAGTTTGCCTTCAAAGGCTGACAAAAGTTTATCTCCTGCAAGGTTGACACCGTTGACAGTAAGTGTAAAGTCAGATCTTGTTTCACCGATTTTCACAACATCAGCAATTTCTTCAGCAGATGTAAAGATAAAACCGCCAAGTTGTGCTGTCAAGCTAGTCGCAAGCTCTACCAGCTCTACTTTTGCACCGATATGGTTACCAAAATCTGCAAGTGCCAAGCTTTCAATCACACCACCATATTTAACAGCTGAAGCTGATGTGACATGGTGTGCTTTTTGAATCGCTTCAAATTTAGCAAAATTAGCTTTAATCAAATCAAAATCAATCTCTTGTGAAATAGCTTGCCCTGGAATGTAGTAAATGTATTCACCAGCTGCTTTAAATTCTGGCGAAAGAACATTACGACTATCTGCTGTTGTCACACCAAAGGCAACCAATGTTGGCGGTACTGTCAATTCTTCAAAAGTCCCTGACATGGAGTCTTTACCACCGATTGATGGCAAACCAAGTTGCAATTGCGCTTCGATTGAACCAAGAAGAGCTGAAACTGGTTGTCCAAAGCGTTCAGCTTGTTTGTCCATACGTTGGAAATACTCTTGATAAGAGAAACGTGCTTTAGACCAATTCGCACCTGTTGCCACCAAACGCGCTGTTGCTTCGATAACAGCATAAGCTGCACCATGATAAGGTGACCACTCCGCAATATAAGGGTTGAACCCTTGTGCCATAACTGATGCTGTTGTTGTGACACCGTTTTGAACAGGAAGTTTTTGAACTGAACTTTCTGTTGGTGTGATTTGATAACGACCGCCGATTGGATGATTAACTGTTGAACGCCCAACCGAGCTGTCAAAGATAGTTTGCAACCCTTTTTGACTAGCGTGGTTAAGATCAGACAGAACTTTCACTGTGTCTGCTTCAAGTGTTGCTGCTGATGTTGTACGCACCTCAGGAAGGGCAACATCCTTATCCACAACGTTTGCATCAACCACCACACGCACACCGTTTGTATCAAGGAAACGACGTTCAATATCAACGATTGTTTGACCATTCCAAGTCATAACAAGATTTGGTTTTTCAGTAACTGTGGCAACCACTACCGCGTCAATATTTTCTTTATGACATTCTGCCACGAAATCCTCAACATCTTTGGGACGAACCACAACAGCCATACGTTCTTGTGATTCAGAAATGGCAATTTCAGTTCCGTTAAGCCCTTGGTATTTCAAAGGCACTTTGTTAAGGTCGATTTCAAGACCGTCAGCTAATTCACCAATTGCCACACAGACACCACCAGCACCAAAGTCGTTTGATTTTTTAATAAGACGCGTCACATTACCATTGCGGAAAAGACGTTGAATCTTCCGTTCTTCAATAGCATTCCCTTTTTGAACTTCTGCGCCAGCTGTTTCAACAGATTCAACGGTTTGGACCTTAGATGAACCAGTTGCACCACCAACACCGTCACGACCTGTTTTACCGCCAAGAAGGATTACCACATCGCCTGCTTCTGGTTTTTCACGGACAACATTCCCTTTAGGAGCTGCACCGACAACGGCACCAAGTTCCATACGTTTAGCGACGAATCCTGGGTGGAAGTATTCTTTAACGTAAGTTGTGGCAAGACCGATTTGATTCCCATATGAAGAATAACCATGTGCCGCTGTCTTAGAAATCACTTGCTGCGGCAATTTGCCGGCACGCGTCTCAGCAATCGGTGTTGTAATATCACCAGCACCTGAAATACGCATTGCTTGATAAACATAAGAACGTCCTGACAATGGGTCGCGGATTGCACCACCGATACACGTTGCGGCACCACCAAATGGTTCAATTTCTGTTGGGTGATTGTGTGTTTCATTCTTGAACATCAAAAGCCATGGTTCTTTAACACCGTTCACATCAACTTCGATTTCAACCGAACAAGCATTGATCTCGTCTGATACTTCCATGTCATCCAAACGGCCATTGGCACGCTCGTAACGACCAAAAATAGTTGCCATATCCATAAGCGTTTGCGGCTTTTCAGAACGTCCAAGTTCAGCACGCATAGCAATATATTTATCATAAGTTGCTTGCAATTGTTTTTGGAATTTAGACGATGAGAAATCAATATGCTTCAGCTCAGTTTCAAAAGTTGTGTGGCGGCAATGGTCTGACCAGTAAGTATCCAACACTTTCAATTCTGTTTCCGTTGGCACGCGCCCGATGGATTTGAAATAATCTTGGATGAAGACAAGGTCATCCACTTCCATTGCCAAACCTTGCTCAGTTTTATAATCAGCAAATTCAGCCGCTGTATAAGTCTTGAAGAAATCAAGATTTGGAATCGTTTTGTCCGACTCTGAAAATGCTTGCGGTGCAATTCCTGTCGTAATATCTTTAAAACGAGAATCTACTGGATTAAGAAGATAATTCTTAACCGCATCAAGTTCAGCTGTATCAATATCTTTGTTAACAAGATAAAGTTGAGCTGTATTAACCGTTACATCATTACTGCTGCCAAGAAGGAGTAATGCTTCTTGTGATGAAGCCGCACGCTGATCAAATTGACCTGGAAGTGATTCGATGGCAAAGAAAGTATAGTTAGCAAGTTCAGCAACCACATCACTTTCAGCCAAAATAGTATCAGTTACCTGTTCAGAGAAGATGTGCTTTTCAGCACGCTCAAAAAGCGAATCTGCCAAGCCAAACACATCATACACTTGAATAATACGCAAATCGGTTAAACTCGTTAATTGAAGATTGTGTTTGAGTTCTTTAACAAGCGCCTGAGCCTTAATGTTAAAATTTGATTTTTTCTCAACGAAAATTCGTTTATTCATTTTTTACCCTTTTTAGAATTCTTCTTTCTACTTAATTAGAAATCACAGTTTTTAGTTAAGCCCTTTGAGTTTTTCAAGGACAACTTCGTAAACATCTGTCAAACTACCTAAATCACGACGAAAAACATCTTTATCCATGTGGTGACCTTCAGCATCCCAAAGACGGCAGTTATCTGGTGAAAATTCATCCGCAAGAATAATGTTGCCATCTTTGTCTTTACCAAATTCCAATTTGAAATCAATCAAATTCAGACCAATTTGGCTGAACCAATCTTTCAAAAGGTCATTAATACGACGTGTTTCTGCTTTGATATAAGCAATATCTTCATCACTTGCAATACCAAGGAATTTTACGTGTTCATCATTGATAAATGGGTCATCCAAATCATCATTTTTGTAGTAAAATTCAACGATTGGAGTATCTAATTTAATTCCTTCTTCAACACCAAAGCGTTTTGAGAATGAGCCTGCAGTGACATTACGCAAAACAACTTCAAGCGGAATGATATCCACTTTTTTGTTCAATTGTTCGGTTTCTGACAATTGTTTAACAAAGTGAGTTGCCACACCTGCTTCATTCAATTTCGTAAAAATGAAAGATGAGATTTGATTATTAAGAACGCCTTTACCTTTAATCGTCTCTTTACGAGCACCATTAAGCATGGTCGCTTGGTCTTTGTAATGTGCAATAATAAGATTTTCATCATCTGTCAAAAATAAATCTTTAGCTTTTCCCGAATATAACAAATCACCTGTCATTTTAATATTCGCCTTTCACATTTTTCTGACTTAAGTCTATCATATTCAAAAAGGATTTTCAAGAAAATACCGTACAATATTCGCAAACACCAAAAAACAGCTGGGGTTTCAGCTGTTTTCTCATATTTTACTTTATTTAGTCAATAAAATGTTCGTTTTTATGCTCTGTTCAAGTTTTTCTGCACGCAAGCGACAACATCACTCACATTCTTCAACTCATCTATATCTTCGTCTGAAATTTCAATGCCAAATTCATCCTCCACAGTTAGAATAAATTCCATCAAATCAACAGAATCTGCTTGCAGGTCATCTTTCAAACTGAGGGTTTGAGAAACTTGAAATTCCTCACCACGACTATCCTGAATAATTTCTACAATTTTTTCATAAATTTTTTGTTCTGTCATTTTGCCTCTCCCGAAAATTCATTTACTGCTTTTCCTACAACATCCGTTTCCAACATTGTACGAATTTGACGAATCGTGCTGTAAACCGCTTTTGCATCACTCGCTCCATGTGTTTTAACAACAGGTGCTTTCACTCCAAACAAAACAGCACCGCCTACATCAGAATAATTTAAACTACTCTTCAAAGACTTTAGACTATCTTTCAGTAACATTGCACCTAGTTTTGCTTTCCAGCCACCATCTAAAATAGATTTTTTAAGCTGGCTCATAATTCCCATGGCTGTTCCCTCCATAGCTTTCAACACAGCATTCCCTGTAAAGCCGTCCGCTACCACAACGTCTGCTACATGATCCATTAAATCACGCGCTTCCACATTTCCAATAAAATTTAGCGAGGCGTCCGCTGCTAACAAATCATACACTTCTTTCCGCAAGGGATCCCCCTTACTTGCTTCTGTCCCATTGTTTAAAAGCCCTACACGTGGTTGGTTGATTCCACGGACATTTTCAGCATAAAATGACCCTAAAATAGCATACTGATGCAAATGATGAGCTGTATTTTCCGCATTAGCCCCCAAATCCAACATATCAAAGCCTTTGCCATCTGTCGTTGGTAATGTGGACATCAAACCCGGACGGTCAATATTCTTGATACGACCAACAATGAAAAATCCCGCAGCCAGAAGCGCTCCCGTATTTCCGGCAGAAAGAACGGCATCAGCTTCTCCATCCTTTACTGCCTTTGCCGCTAGCACCATACTGGCATTTTTCTTCTTGCGAATTGCTTTAGTTGGCTCATCATCTGAATTGATTTTTTCATCTGTATGAACAATACGAACCCGCTCAGTTGCCTTTAAATACTGCTTGATTTTTGCTTCATCTCCATAAAGAATGACTTCAATATCCGAAAAATCGTTCAGTGCTTGATTGACTCCCTCTACGATAGATTGTGGAGCATAATCGCCACCCATGGCATCAATTGCTATTTTTTTCATTTCGACTCCTTGTTCTTTAATATTTCTCCCCAGTCTCCCAGAGAATCAATAAATTTTTTGGGCTTTAGATGAATCCCAACATATTCTTCATAAATTTGATCAATCACTTTTCGCAATTGTCTTTTCAATTCAGGATTCAAAGAAATGGTCTCCAGTTCACTATATTGAACCGCTTGAAATTGGTCTAATAAGTAAGGAATGTTAGGATCCAGATGACTCCGTCTCTCGTCTTGGTTGTAATGTTCCGGGCATAAAACACCGTTATAAGTAAAAGAAAAATCAAACGGCAACCCTACACGGTGGCAAAAGCAGCATTCATGGAAATTCAAAGAAATTCCAAAACGTGACAAAATTTGAATTTCAAAAATATTGGTCAGTACCTCATAATCCAAGCCCTGTTCCATCAGCTCCAACGTTTTTTGCAAAAAAGCAAAGAGAGCCGAATCTATTTCATTATCCTGAATACTAGCGTCCGCTAGAGCTACCACATAAGTCGCATAAGCCATTGTAAACAAATCATGATTGATATGCTGGAAAGTCGTAACCTCTTGATAATCATCGATATAACTCAAACCGTCATCATTTATTTTCATCAAAAAATCAGCCACTATCAATGGTTGGACAACCGGATTCAACTTAGAATTTCTAGCATGTTTCACGAAAAACATTCGCTTACCAGCTTGCTCTGTGAAAATTTTGACCAGTTTATCATTTTCTCGGAAATTACGATTATAGAGAACCAAACCTTTACTTGTGATGGATTTCAGCATACTCCTCCATATATTCCTTAAGTCGCTTCATAGCTTCTTTTATCGTATCCATGCTGGCCGCATAAGAAAGACGTACATAACCTTCCCCATACTGACCAAAAGCAGCACCAGGAATGAAAGCAACCGCTTTTTTTTGTGCAAAATCCTTTAAAAAAGCAAAAGAATCTTGATTGTAGCCAGCTGGAATCTTGGCAAAAATGTAAAATGCACCATCTGGTTTGATAATCTTAAAATCCAGCTCCGTCATCTTTTCGATAATGTAATCGCGACGCTCAATATATTCCTTTTTCATCGGCTCTGCATCATCTTTACCTGCTGTCAATGCTTCCACTCCTGCAAATTGAGCCATCGTGTTTGCAGCTGTCACCAAGTATTGGTGACTTTTAATCAATTGAGCCGTAAAAGCAGCTGGAGCAAAGGTGAAGCCTAGACGCCAACCTGTCATCGCATGCGATTTAGACAGACCATTGATCACAATCGTTTGCTCCGGTAAAAATTCTGCAATAGATACATGTGGCTGATCGGTATAAGTCAACTCAGAATACACTTCATCACAAACAACAAAGACATCATACTTTTTCAATACATCGGCTAACGCAGTCATTTGTTCTCGTGAATAAGTCACTCCTGTCGGATTAGCTGGATAATTTAAAATCACTGCTTTAAGCTGATTTCCTTGCTCTAAAATCGCTTTTTCCAACATATCAGGTGTTAAAACAAAGTCATTTTCTGTGGTATCAATCTCGACAATTTCTGCTCCCACAAGATCCACAATTGGTTCATATCCTGGATAAGCAGGTGCAGGCAACAGTACCTTATCTCCTTCTTCTAAGATAGCTGTCAATGTCGCAGATAGAGCTTCTGTCGCTCCAATTGTCACTAAAATTTCTGTTTCAGGGTCATAAGAAAGATTGTATTTTTCTTTCACAAATTGACTAGCTGCCTGACGCAATGCTAACAACCCACTCATGCCTGTATAATGGCTCTCATTTGCATCAATCGCCGCTTTTGCAGCCTCTTTTACATGATCTGGAGTTGTAAAATCAGGCTCTCCCAATGTCAAACGAAGAACTCCAGGGATGCTCGAAATAGATTGATCAAATTGCCGAATCAAAGAAACTTCAATTTTATCTAAATTTTTGTTAAAACGTTTCGCCAAATCCATATCTTACCTCCAAAATCTGATAGAACTATTATACTATAAAACCTAAGTCATAGCAAAAATATCATAATATTGAGAAAATTCATCACTTATCATCTGATTGAAGCAAAAGAATCACTCCAGCTATCAGAGTGATTCCTATCTAGATATTCTTACATTAAAGAGCCGTTAAAGTTTCAAATAATGGCGAAAGGGGGCGTTTTTCATGAATACGCACAATTGCCTCTGCCAAAAGATGAGCTATCGAAATCTGTTCAATTTTATCAATTAAACGCTCTTCCGGCAAATAAATTGTATCTAACACGACCAATTTTTTAATCGCTGATTTCTGAATATTATCCATAGCAGGACCCGAAAGTACTGGATGAGTACAGCTTGCATAAACTTCTACCGCACCTGCCTCAGCAAGCGCATCAGCAGCATGGCAAATTGTCCCAGCTGTATCAATCATATCGTCAATTAAAATACAAGTTTTGCCTTCCACTTTACCGATGATATTCATTACCTCACTCGTATTCATCTTATCTACACTACGTCGCTTATCAATAATAGCAATCGGTGTTTTCAAAAATTCAGCTAATTTACGAGCGCGCGTCACACCACCGTGGTCAGGACTAACAACTACATAATCGCTACCTGTCATCCCACGACGTTCAAAATAATCCGCAATGAGAGGAGCCCCCATAAGATGATCTACTGGAATATCAAAAAATCCTTGAATTTGAGCCGCATGCAAATCAATTGTCAGCAAACGATCAACACCAGCCACTTGCAACATATTTGCAACCAATTTTGAAGTAATTGGTTCACGAGCACGTGCCTTTCGGTCTTGACGAGCATAGCCATAATAAGGCATTACAACATTGATTGATTCAGCACTTGCACGCTTTAAAGCATCCACCATGATTAAAATTTCCATCAAATTATCATTGACGGGCGAGCTCGTTGACTGCAAGATAAAAACATGTTTTCCGCGGATAGATTCTTCGATATTTACTTGAATCTCCCCATCAGAAAATTGGCGCACAGTTGACTTCCCAAGCTCCATACCAATCTCTTGAGCAACGCGTTCAGCCAGTTCCTGGTTAGACGAAAGAGCAAAGAGCTTTAAATCAGAAAACGACATGATTTCCTCCAGTATATATTCGTTTCTTTGTAAATCAGTTACAAATTTCTCCATCTAACATTGTAACCCTTTTTAGTGAATTTTTCAATCAAAAATAAAAAACGCAAGATGCGCTTTTTATCTTTCTATTCATTAATTTGGATAGATGTAAGTAAATGAACCTTGTCCTGCAGCAGCTGGATTGAACCAACCACGATAATTTCCAATAGCTTGATTACCTGCATAGTTTGCTTCAGATACTTGAATACTTGTAGCTGATTGAACAGCTGTTACAACAGCAACGTGTCCATAACCACCATCGTTCCATGAAATGATTGCACCTACTTGAGGTGTTGAACCTGTACGGAAACCAGCTGCAGCCGCACTTGCTGCCCATTGAGCTCCATTACCCCAATAATCACCAGCCCACGGAGCTAATGTTTTTGCTCCCCATGTACATTGACCAACTGGATAAGTTGAAGCAGATGAACTATATGTAGGACGACTCACAGTTCTAGTAGTAGTTGCTGCTTGTTGCGTCACATTTGTTTGAGTTGGAGTAGCTGCTGCACCACTATTGTTGTTTACAGCTTGTACTTGGGCTGCAAAACTTGTATTAGCAGAAGAAGCTACAGCTTGTTCTTGCGCTGCTTGTTGTGCTTTATAAGCTGCTTCTTGTGCTGCTGCCTCTTCAGCTGCCTTTTGTGCTGCTGCTTTTTGTGCCAACAATGAGTTCTTTTCACCTTCAGCAGTTGCTTTTTCTGCAGCAAGATTCAACTGCGCTGCTTTTAGTTCAGCTTGCTTAGTAGACAATGTTTTTGCATCATTTGCAAGTGTTTGTTGATTTGCGATAACAGTATTTATCGCTTCATTATTGGCTACTTGTTTTTCAGAAATAGCTTTTTTATCTTGTTTTTGTTGTTCCAACATTTTGTTGTTTGCTGAAACGATTTCGCTCATAGCAGAAACACGTGAAATAGCTTCTGTAATTGATTTTGAATTTACAATTGTATTGATATAGCTTGTAGCCGTACCGCTCGTTTGAGCACTACGTGCTTGATTAGCCAATGATTCATTACGCGCTACAATATTCTTAGACAACGTTTCGATTTCAGCCGATAATTTTGTTGATTCAGCTTGAAGTTTTTCGTTTTCAGCTTTCAATTTTTCTTGTTGAGATTGAATAGATGAAACTTGAGCTTGAATTTGATCTACTTGAGCTTGAGCTGATTTTTGTTGATCATTCAAACTATTAATTTTACTATCTTGTGCAGCAATCTTGTCATCAGTAGAATCTGCATGTACATTTACAAGAGACGCTCCCTGTGCAAGAACCATTGTACTTAATAAGATTGATGTAAGTAATTTTTTCTTCATAAATGATTATACTCCTATTCAATAAGACAATTATAAGTATAACAAAAAAAGGCGCTGAGTATGTTACGCCTTTATTACATTTCTATTTCCAATTCATCATAAAATCTTATCATAAATATATCTTCTCCAAAATTGGTTGAAGCAACAAAAAGAATAGTAAATTTGAGACCATTGTCGGAGCAATTGTATAAACGACAAAATCTGCAAAAGACATTTGAATTAGATGGGTAACATTTGCCAAAGCGAACGTAGCCACCTCAAAGAAAAATACTAAAATGGCAACTGTTAAAAAGCGACTAACTCGATTAGACATCAAAACAGAATTATATTTACTAATAACAATCCCCGCTAAAGGCAACAATAGTGTCGAAATGCCGATAATATGAAAATAATATGCATCATACAACAAACCAATTAACAGCAACATGATAAAATTAGTATTTTCTGAAAGATTTATCGAAATATACAAAATAAAGATAAGCAAAAGATGACTTAGTAAGTGGATATTATTTGGAAATAAATTAGTCAAAAGATTTGAAAGATGGCCATCTACTAACATCACAACAAATAAAGCCAAAAAGGGTAAAATGTAGCTTTTAAAAAATTTCATATCAATTTCCTACTAATGTCACCACACGAATATCTGACAAATCCGCACTTGGTTTTACAAAGACTTCTTTTGTTAAATGGTCCGATTTTTCAGTAACAGAAAGGACTGTTCCAACCGGAATATTAGGAATGTTGTACGTTCCTAAACCACTGGTCACAACTTTCTCACCTTTTTTAATGGTATCCGAACTATTTAACTGACTGATAATAAAAGCAGATTTTTCTTTACTGTAGCCAACAATCACACCATAAATTGTGCTTGTCTCCGTTTGAATTTTTACTGAAATATTATCAACATTTTTATTATTGGTTAAAAGATTTACTCGGCTAGAATGAGAAGCGACATCTTTCACACTACCAATCAAGCCACCATTTGCCACCGCTAGCATTGTATTTTGAATCCCATTTTGACGACCAGCATTGACAGTTAATTCAGATAACCAAGAAACCGGCATACGCGTAATAACATCAGATGAAACCGTTTTTTTTGACTCATAAAGATTTTTCATTTCTAATAGCTGTCTTAATTGAGCATTTTCATCTTTTAATGAAGCTGAATCAGCAGATTGTTCTTCTGCTTTAAATAAAGCTTTTTTTAATTGCTTGTTTTCTTTATATGTCCGTGATAAATCAGTCAAATCCGATTTAACATCCACCAAAAAATTAAATGGTTTTGAAATAATATTATCCAAAATAGAAACAACATTAGAAGTTGCATTCACCACACCTAAAGAACGAGTAGTAACCAAAAGTACAGAAGTTATTATTATCAAAACAGCAGTCATAATAAGAAATTTGGATTTTTTCATATGATTCACTCTACTCCAAAATAGATACAATATCTATCACACAAGATTCACAGATAACAGAAAAGGAGATAGCTATCGCTACACTCCTTACATACGGAGAATGGGGGATTCGAACCCCCGCGCCAGTTACCCGACCTAACGATTTAGCAAACCGTCCTCTTCAGCCTCTTGAGTAATTCTCCAAAAATATTATGGGCACGAGTGGACTCGAACCACCGACCTCACGCTTATCAGGCGTGCGCTCTAACCACCTGAGCTACGCGCCCAAGTTCAAAAACTTGGTGTGAACATCTCCGTTCAAAGCGGGTGACGAGAATCGAACTCGCGAC
>NZ_KV817445.1:0-357 GCF_001814695.1 Streptococcus sp. HMSC066E07 | reverse complement strand
TATAATGAAAAGCGACCAAACTCACATTAGAAAGCCTCATATGGAATAACTCGATTTTATCACAAAACTTCTTGGAATTGTTTATCACAAAACTTCTTGGAATTGAAGACCAAAATATCAAAATAGACAATCTTTTTGATGCCGGTACTCACAAAGAAATCCTGGCCCACCTTGACTATGATGCCCCTCCATGCCCTGCCTGCAAGGGACAGATGGCCAAATACGACTTCCAGAAACCTTCTAAAATCCCTTATCTGGAAACAGCAGGATACAAAACCCTTATCCGACTCAAAAAACGGCGCTTTCGCTGTAAAGGATGCAGGAAAATGGCTGTCGCCGAAACCTCCCTCGTCCAGA
>NZ_KV817444.1:0-2353 GCF_001814695.1 Streptococcus sp. HMSC066E07 | reverse complement strand
AGGACCGTTATAGTTACGGCCGCCGTTTACTGGGGCTTCAATTCATACCTTCGACTTACGTCTAAGCACTCCTCTTAACCTTCCAGCACCGGGCAGGCGTCACCCCCTATACATCATCTTACGATTTAGCAGAGAGCTGTGTTTTTGATAAACAGTTGCTTGGGCCTATTCACTGCGGCTCAGTTACACTGAGCACCCCTTCTCCCGAAGTTACGGGGTCATTTTGCCGAGTTCCTTAACGAGAGTTCTCTCGATCACCTGAGGCTACTCGCCTCGACTACCTGTGTCGGTTTGCGGTACGGGTAGAGTATAAATTAACGCTAGAAGCTTTTCTTGGCAGTGTGACGTCACTCACTTCGCTACTAAACTTCGCTCCCCATCACAGCTCAATGTTACAGATAGAAGCATTTGACTCCTATCACACCTCACTGCTTAGACGTGCTCTTCCATTCGCACGCTTGAGTTAGCCTACTGCGTCCCTCCTTCACTCTATACTCTAGTACAGGAATCTCTACCTGTTGGCCATCGGATACACCTTTCGGTCTCTCCTTAGGTCCCGACTAACCCAGGGCGGACGAGCCTTCCCCTGGAAACCTTAGTCTTACGGTGGACAGGATTCTCACCTGTCTTGCGCTACTCATACCGGCATTCTCACTTCTATGCGTTCCAGCGCTCCTCACGGTACACCTTCACCACACATAGAACGCTCTCCTACCATCCCCTAAAGGATCCACAGCTTCGGTAAATTGTTTTAGCCCCGGTACATTTTCGGCGCAGGGTCACTCGACTAGTGAGCTATTACGCACTCTTTGAATGAATAGCTGCTTCTAAGCTAACATCCTAGTTGTCTGTGCAACCCCACATCCTTTTCCACTTAACAATTATTTTGGGACCTTAGCTGGTGGTCTGGGCTGTTTCCCTTTCGACTACGGATCTTAGCACTCGCAGTCTGACTGCCGACCATAATTCTTTGGCATTCGGAGTTTATCTGAGATTGGTAATCCGGGATGGACCCCTCACCCAAACAGTGCTCTACCTCCAAGAATCTTTCTGTCGACGCTAGCCCTAAAGCTATTTCGGAGAGAACCAGCTATCTCCAAGTTCGTTTGGAATTTCTCCGCTACCCACAAGTCATCCAAGCACTTTTCAACGTGCCCTGGTGCGGTCCTCCAGTGAGTTTTACCTCCCCTTCAACCTGCTCATGGGTAGGTCACATGGTTTCGGGTCTACATCATGATACTATGGCGCCCTCTTCAGACTCGGTTTCCCTACGGCTCCGTCTCTTCAACTTAACCTCGCATCATAACGTAACTCGCCGGTTCATTCTACAAAAGGCACGCTCTCACCCATTAACGGGCTCGAACTTGTTGTAGGCACACGGTTTCAGGTTCTCTTTCACTCCCCTCCCGGGGTGCTTTTCACCTTTCCCTCACGGTACTGGTTCACTATCGGTCACTAGGGAGTATTTAGGGTTGGGAGATGGTCCTCCCAGATTCCGACGGGATTCCTCGTGTCCCGCCGTACTCAGGATCCTGCTAGGTATAAAGACTATTTAAAATACGAGGCTCTTACTCTCTCTGGCAACCTTTCCCAAGGTCTTCTTCTATAATCTTTAAGTCCACATCGCAGTCCTACAACCCCGAGAAGTAAACTTCTCGGTTTGCCCTCTTGCCCTTTCGCTCGCCGCTACTCAGGCAATCGCTTTTGCTTTCTCTTCCTGCAGCTACTTAGATGTTTCAGTTCACTGCGTCTTCCTCCTCATATCCTTAATAGATACGGGTAACAGGCATCTACCTGTTGGGTTCCCCCATTCGGACATCCCTGGATCTACGCTTACTTACAGCTCCCCAAGGCATTTCGTCGTTTGTCACGTCCTTCTTCGGCTCCTAGTGCCAAGGCATCCACCGTGCGCCCTTACTAACTTAACCTTATCTTTGACCTCTCAGTCATATACTCATTAATATTCACAGCGTTTTCGGTTTATTTTCTTGTTACTATTTGATATCGTTATTCAATTTTCAATGTGCTAATCTTAGGATATTAAGAGACGGTTCGCTTGCGAAAACTTCTGTAGAAAAATAGAAAACTGACGCTGTGTTCGTCGAACACAAGGAAGTTTATCTTTTTTCCTAAGAAGTTAGTCTCATATGCAACTTCACTTCTTTATTAAGTTCAGTAGGATTCTATCCTAATGGAGCCTAGCGGGATCGAACCGCTGACCTCCTGCGTGCAAAGCAGGCGCTCTCCCAGCTGAGCTAAGGCCCCACAAGACCTCTCAAAACTAAACAAGACAAACTCAATGGCTTCCGTTTTTTCCTTAGAAAGGAGGTGATCCAGCCGCACCTTCCGATAC
>NZ_KV817443.1:0-331 GCF_001814695.1 Streptococcus sp. HMSC066E07 | reverse complement strand
TTTCTGTCTAGCTTAATTTTACAAATTGGGTTTTGATAAGCCGAAGAAAAATTTGGATTGATAGTTTTCCTTGCTTTAGTTAAGATAGCAATAAGATAAACTTGTTTAGCTGAATCAACTAGCTTCAAAAATATCAGCCACCATCTTCCTAAAAGTAAAGAAGTCAGTAAGTTAATTTCCTGTTACTTGCTTCCTTTTTTTAATAATTGTATCCATCTCATATGACATTTCTGAAATTAGAAGTTCATATTTTTTAGCCATGGGGACTTCTTTAACAAATAAATGTTTCCAGCTATCAAATTGGAAGAAAAAGTTTAAGAAAAATAAAAAA
>NZ_KV817442.1:0-600 GCF_001814695.1 Streptococcus sp. HMSC066E07 | reverse complement strand
TTCTTTACTAACAATCAATTACAAGTATCAGCATTATTATTTAGTGCAAAAATGGCAGGTGGTCTATACCTAGAAATCAACTCTGGACCTGTTGTTACTAATTATGAGTTCTTGCCTAAATGTTATGAAGAATTAAAAATCTATGCAAGAAAGTTAAAGGCTATGGAGCTGGTTGTAAAACCTTATGATATTTATCAAGTCTTCAATAGTAAAGGTGAGCCTATTAGTACAGAAAAGAAGGAACTTGTATCTATGCTCACCAACCTGAATTACCAATTTGATGGCTTACAAAAGGACTATCCTGGAGGTGAAGGTGATTGGCATTTTGTAAAAGACCTAAATGACTTAACAGAAGAAACGTTGTTAAAATCTTTTACTAAACAAAGAAAATCATTAGTAAAAAAGCTAAAACATTTGGTATAGAACTGCATAAACTTAAACGTAATGAGCTTTATAAATTTAAGCAGATTACTTCATCAACTTCTGAACGTCGCAACTATAATGATAAGACTTTAGATTATTATGAAAAATTTTATGATAGCTTTGGAAACAATGCAGAATTTATCATAGCTAGCATAAATTTCAAAAATTATTTGGAGC
>NZ_KV817441.1:0-398 GCF_001814695.1 Streptococcus sp. HMSC066E07 | reverse complement strand
TCCTGGACGGCAGAACCCAAGCGGTCATTTGAAACCATTTTCTACGCTATCCTAGACAGGTTCGTATGAGGGTCAAAGTGATGACCATGGACATGTTCAGTCCTTACTATCAGCTGGCCAAGCAGCTTTTCCCGCATGCCCAAATTGTTCTCGATCGTTTCCACATTATCCAGCACCTCAGCCGAGCTATGAACCGTGTCCGCATCCAAATCATGAACCCATTCGACCGAAAATCTCAGGAATACCGAGCCCTCAAACGCTATTGGAAACTCCTCCAGCAGGACAGCCGCAAGCTCAGCCATAAGCGTTTTTACAGACCAGCTTTTCGGGCGCATTTAACCAATCAGGAGATTCTCCATCAGCTGCTCAGCTATTCGGACCAACTTCGACAGCACTAT